>NZ_JADBRS010000006.1:0-237598 GCF_014930775.1 Enterobacter cloacae complex sp. P38RS | reverse complement strand
CGGGTGAGCATTTCCGGATTCTTACACAGCCACTGGATCGGTCAACCGATCCTTAACTGATCGGCATTACAACCTCGGTTGCCGTTTTTTATTCAGGGTGAGGGCATCAGGCCGCACAACATCACCCACCCACGTAATACCGCTTCACCTCATCAAACTGCATCGCAAAGTCGATATAGCTCATCAGCGCGGGCGAATTCAGCTTCCGGCTCGGATAGGCCAGCCAGAGATCGTTACCTTCAACGCGCCATTCCGGCAGCACCTGAACCAACGCCCCCTTTTCGATCTTATCTTCCAGCAGAAATGCGGGTAGCAGCGTGATCCCCGCCCCGGCAATCGCGCATTCGCGGGCGTACACCAGATTATCGGTCATGTGGCCGTTGTCCGGCAGGTAGCGGTAATCCTCACCCTCGCTTCGCAGCAGCCACTCCGACCACGCCTTGTGCGTAATACAGCGGTGCTCCACCAGCTGTCGGGGATGGATTAACGGCTCCCGGCGTGCCAGATAATCCGGCGAGGCCAGCATGTAGCGCGGGCAGTGCCCGATCATTCTGCCTATCAGAGAGGAGTCTTGCGGCTTGCCGGTGCGCAGCGCCACGTCAAAACCGGACTCGACCAGGTCCACCACGTCGTCAGAGATCGACACATCGAGCGACACGTCAGGATAGCGAAGCTGAAACTCGGCATTCATATGCGCCAGCAGGGTCGCGCCAATCCCCGCCGGGCAGGTAATACGCAGCCGGCCGCTGGGGTTTTCACGCAGGCGCTGAATGGCGTACTCCGCCCGCTCGCTGGCAGCCAGCATCTCGCGACAATGCACCAGATAGTGCTCGCCCGCGAACGTCAGGCTGATCCTACGCGTGGTGCGATTCAGCAGACGGATCCCCACCTGCTGCTCCAGCTGGCTGATCCGCTGGCTGACGCTGGATTTCGGCAGTTCGGCTTTCTGCGCCGCCGCGGTAAAACTGCCCATCTCCGCCACCAGCGCAAACAGCGCCATATCCTGCAGCTGTTTAAACATGATTGTTCACCCTGTACGAACGCTGAGTTCATGATTGTCCATCTTATCATGCGGCTGGCCACTTAATAGACTAGCCTCAACAAAACGCATTCCATTGAGGAGCACACCATGTCAGTGAAAGCCATTGCCGTTAACCCAGAAAATCCGTCCACCTTCATTGAAATCACCCCGCCGATGCCGACGCCTGGCGAACACGATCTGCTGGTAGAGGTGAAAGCCGTATCGATTAACCCGGTTGATACCAAAGTGCATGCAGGCATCGCCAAAAATGGGCTGAACGAGCCGCGAATTCTGGGGTGGGATGCCAGCGGGGTCGTCAAAGCCGCTGGAGCTGGCGTCACCGGTTTCAAACCAGGTGATGAGGTGTGGTACGCGGGCGACATCACCCGCCCGGGCAGCAATACCACTCATCAGCTGATAGATGCGCGCATTGTCGGCCACAAACCTGCCAGCCTCGGCTGGGCGGCAGCCGCTGCGCTACCCTTAACTGCGCTCACCGCGTGGGAAGGTCTGTTTGAACGGCTGAATATTCAGGACGCCGAAGCGGACAAAACCCTGCTGATCATCGGCGGCGCGGGCGGCGTGGGATCGCTGGCGATCCCGTTTGCGAAGCACAACAGCAAGGTGAAGATTATCGCAACCGCTTCACGAGAAGATTCCGCCCGGTGGTGCCGCGATCGCGGTGCTGACGTAGTGGTCAACTACCGCGATCTAAAAGGCGAGCTGGCGAAGCAGGGACTTACCTTCGTGGATTATATTTTCATCCTCAACGACACCGACGGGCATTGGGATGCGGTCAGTGAACTGATTGCGCCGCAGGGGCATATTTGTTCCATCGTTGAGAATGAACATCCGCTGAACCAGGACAAGCTGAAGTCCAAATCCGCCGCCCTGCACTGGGAGTTTATGTACACCCGCAGCATGTACAAGACGGCTGATATGGCGCGTCAGGGTGAGATCCTCAATGAGGTGGCGAAGCTGGTGGATAACGGCGTGGTGGAAAGCTCGCTCAGCGAAACCCTGCACGGGCTGAGCGTGGAAAGCATTACCGAAGCGCACCGTAAGGTGCTGGAGGGGCATATGCGCGGGAAGGTGGTGGTTGAGTTCTGAGGTATTCCCCCCTCACCCCAAAAGGGCGAGGGGGAAGTTATTACCCCTGCTCCCCCATCATCTCCTTCACCAGCTCGACGCATCGCAGGAAACGGGAGTCGTAGTCTGACTCTTCAACGTGCACAAACTCAACGTTGTTCTCGTTGAGCATCTCCACCAGCATGGTCTGGAATTCGCGCCTGTCCACCGAGCTGCCGAGGCTGCGCATGCCGTCGGCCACCCACGGGGTATTGTTTTCCAGCAGGATCACCAGGTCAAAGCGGTATTCGTCAATCAGCGCCTGCACGAACGGGTGCTCGCGCCCCTCGTACTTTTTACAGAACGCCTGCGTGGTGACGAAATCGGTATCAATAAACGCCACTTTGTTAGCGTATTTCACCGCGAAATCAATGTACTGGGCATGCCCGAGCGCGATTTTATCGTAGTCGGAATACTGCAGTGCCATCTCGTCGCCGCCGAGGTGAGAGAAGACGTAATCGCGTCCATACTCCCACGCGCTGGTGGTGTTGAAGATGTTCGCCAGCTTGTTGACCAGCGTTGATTTACCGCTCGACTCGCCGCCCAGAATAGCCACCGTACGCACGAAGAACGGCTTCACTTCGGTCGGAATATAATCCCAGTAGCGGAACGGGTTCTCTCGGATCTGCGCCCCGCTGATGTTCATAAAGGTGCGTTTCGGGTCGATCAGCACCGTCTCGATGCCCAGATGCTCGCGGAACTGCGGCGCGTCGGACTCTTCAGAGGTGTAGATCCAGTTAGGCGCAATGCCCTTCTCTTCCATAAACGCTTTGATGCCGTTGCTCCACACGTCCCAGCCGTGCGGATACGGCTCCATGCCCTCTTCATTAAAGGCATGAATGCGAATGTTTTTCTGGTACTTAAAGGTCTGAAGCAGCCAGCGCAGGCGGTCCGGTACGGTGGGCTGCTGCGACATGGCGCTGTCTTCAAAGAGCTGGCGATCGCGCGTTTCGTCGTAGCCCATGATGATGTGCAGCTCGTCCACCTGGCTACAGGCGCGCTGGATCAGATAGATATGCCCGGTATGCAGCGGATAAAACTTGCCGAACACCACGCCGATGTTCTTTTGCATTCGCGGGAACTCCAGCCCCAGAAAGCGGTGCAGCGCTTCAAGCTTCTGCGCGCTGGGGCTTTTGATTTTGGCGTTCAGCAACTGGCTCAGGTAGCCTTTGGTCATGCCGCTGGCGTCCGCCACCTGCTGCAGCGTGCAGCCCTTCTGGCGGATCGCGGTCTTGATGTAGTCAAATGATGACATAAATTACGGTGCCTCCTGCAAAATCGAATACGTAATTATAAGTCGTCAAAGACATTTAACGCATCTGCGAGTTTCTTAACGCCAAAGACCTGCATCCCTTCCGGGATTTTTTTCGGCACGTTAGCTGCCGGAACGATAGCCCGACGGAAGCCGTGCTTTGCCGCCTCGGAGATACGCTCCTGGCCGCTCGGCACCGGACGGATTTCCCCGGCCAGACCCACTTCACCGAAGACGACCAGATCCTGCGGCAGCGGTCTGTCGCGCAGGCTGGAGACCATCGCCAGCAGCAGCGCCAGGTCCGCGCTGGTCTCAGTGACTTTCACCCCGCCAACCACGTTGACGAACACATCCTGATCCGCCATCTGCAGGCCGCCGTGACGGTGCAGCACCGCCAGCAGGATCGCCAGGCGGTTCTGCTCCAGACCGACCGCCACGCGTCGCGGGTTACCCATCATCGAGTGATCCACCAGCGCCTGAATTTCAACCAGCAGCGGGCGCGTCCCTTCCCACAGCACCATTACCGAACTGCCGGAGGTGATCTCATCGCCGCGGCTCAGGAAGATGGCCGACGGGTTGCTGACCTCGCGCAGCCCCTGCTCGGTCATGGCAAACACGCCCAGTTCGTTCACCGCGCCGAAGCGGTTCTTGTGGCTGCGCAGGGTGCGGAAGCGGGAATCCGCGTCGCCGTCGAGCATCACCGAGCAGTCGATACAGTGTTCGAGCACCTTCGGACCCGCCAGAGAGCCATCTTTGGTAACGTGGCCGACCATCACAATCGCCACGCCGCGCGTTTTGGCAAAGCGCGTCAGGTAAGCGGCGGTCTCACGCACCTGCGCCACGCTGCCCGGCGAGGACTGAATGTCCGCCATGTGCATTACCTGGATGGAGTCGATCACCATCAGCTTCGGCTGCTCTTCTTCGGCGATCATGCAGATCTGCTCGATGCTGGTTTCCGACAGCATGTTCAGGTTACCGGTCGGCAGGCCGAGACGGTGAGCGCGCATCGCCACCTGCTGGAGGGATTCTTCACCCGTCACGTACAGGGTTTTCATCTGTTCGGCGAGCTTGCAGAGCGTTTGCAGCAGCAGGGTCGATTTCCCCGCCCCCGGGTTACCGCCGATCAGAATCGCGCTGCCCGGCACCACGCCGCCGCCCAGCACGCGGTCAAACTCTTTGAAGCCGGTGGAAAAGCGCGGCAGCGCTTCCAGGCTGATATCAGAAAGCTTTTGCACCTTCGACACGCCTGCATTGCCCGCATAGCCGCTCAGGCGCTCATTGCGGGCCACGCTCGGCGAAGCCGCCACACCACGCACTTCGGTGATGGTGTTCCAGGCATGACAGGCGCTGCATTGCCCCTGCCAGCGCGGATAATCCGCACCACATTCATTACAGACAAATGCGCGTTTTGGAGCTTTCGCCACGGTTTACCTCGTTATTTCTGATTAAGGCTGCCGGAGAGAATGCAGAACACCCCCATCAGGTCAGCGTGACGGATAGTGACTTCCGTCTTTTCATTCACTTTTGGTTTGGCATGGTAGGCAATGCCAAGGCCAGCCACTTTGATCATTGGCAGATCGTTCGCGCCGTCGCCAATGCCGACGGTCTGCTCGACCGGAATCTCATACTTTTCCGCCAGGCGCGTCAGGGTATTGGCTTTGTACTGGGCATCCACGATATCGCCGATCACCTGGCCGGTCAGCTTGCCGTCCATGATTTCCAGCTCGTTAGCGACCACCGTGGTCAGATGCAGTTTCTCGCGTAGATAATCCGCAAAGAAGGTAAAGCCACCGGAGGCGATCGCCACTTTCCAGCCGAGGGACTGGAGCTTCAGCACCAGCTGCGTCAGCCCCGGCATCAGCGGCAGCACGTCGCGCACCTGGCGCAGGATGTTAGCATCGGCCCCTTTCAGGGTCGCCACGCGCTGGCGCAGGCTGGCGGTGAAGTCCAGCTCGCCGCGCATCGCACGCTCGGTGACTTCCGCCACCAGCTCGCCGCTGCCTGCCAGTTTAGCGATCTCGTCAATACATTCGATCTGAATAGCGGTGGAGTCCATGTCCATCACCAGCAGACCCGGCGTTTTCAGGTGCGGAATTTTGCCGAGAGGCGCAACGTCCAGCCCGGCGTCATGCGCCAGACGCGTGGCGCGCTGCGTCAGGGAACCCGCGAGGCGAATGACCTGGTAATCTTCCACGCACCAGGCGGCGACAATGACCATCGCCGCGCCCAGTTTGGTTTGATACTGGGTCAGGCGTTGCTTATCCAGGCCGCGTCCGTACAGCAGCCAGCCGCTACGGCCAGCGTGGTAATCCAGAGGCATCACCTCATCGCCACTTAACGAGAGCGGCAATCCTGGCCATAAAGAGACATCCGTTGGCAGGTCACACCAGGTAATGTTCGGCATTAAAGCTCCTGTAATTTTGTTCGCGCCGGAAGGTTCCAGAGGGAAAATAACGCATGAGGCTACCCTGTAACCATCACTTCTGGCAACATTAAGCCCTAAATTTTCAGCAGGTGGAATATGGCTCGCGCAAAACTGAAATTCCGGCTTCATCGCGCCGTGATTGTCCTGATCTGTCTCGCACTGTTAGTCGCATTGATGCAAGGGGCATCGTGGTTTAGCCAGAATCATCAGCGACAGCGCAACCCGCAGTTTGAAGAGCTGGCCCGTACCCTGGCGCGTCAGGTGACGCTCAACGTTGCGCCCCTGATGCGCAATGAAACGCCGGACGATAAGCGGATAGGCCAGGTCTTGCGTCAGCTCACGGAAAACAGCCGCATTCTGGATGCGGGCGTGTACGATGAAAAAGGCGACCTGATTGCCCGCGCCGGTGAGCACGTCGACGTGCGCGACAGGCTGGCGCTGGACGGCAAAAAAGCCGGAGGCTATTTCAACCAGCAGATTGTCGAACCCGTTCAGGGTAAAAATGGCCCGCTGGGGTATCTGCGCCTGACGCTGGATACCCACACCCTGCCAACAGAAGCTAAGCAGGTGGATAACACCACCAATATTCTGCGCCTGATGCTGTTACTCTCGCTGGCGATTGGCGTCGTGCTGGCGCGCACGTTGCTTCAGGGCAAGCGTACCCGCTGGCAGCAGTCGCCGTTCCTGCTGACCGCCAGCAGGTCGGTTCCCGAAGACGAAGAGAGCGAGAAGAAGGAATAGTGATAAAGTAGGCGAAAGATATGGAAAAGGAACTCTGCCATGACGACGTTACGCCTGCTTATCTCTGACTCTCACGATCCCTGGTTTAATCTCGCGGTTGAAGAGTGCATCTTCCGCCAGATGCCCGCCACCCAGCGCGTCCTGTTTCTCTGGCGTAACGCCGATACGGTGGTCATCGGCCGCGCGCAAAACCCGTGGAAAGAGTGCAACACCCGGCGTATGGAAGAGGACAACGTCCGTCTCGCACGCAGGAGCAGCGGCGGCGGCGCGGTGTTTCACGATCTGGGCAATACCTGCTTTACCTTTATGGCGGGAAAACCGGAATACGACAAAACTATCTCTACGTCTATTGTGCTCAACGCGCTCAATGCGCTCGGCGTGACGGCTGAAGCCTCGGGGCGGAACGATCTCGTGGTCAAAACGCCCGAGGGCGACCGCAAGATCTCCGGCTCCGCCTACCGCGAAACGATGGATCGCGGGTTCCACCACGGCACCCTGCTGCTGAACGCCGACCTGAGCCGTCTGGCGAACTACCTTAATCCTGATAAGAAAAAGCTCCAGGCTAAGGGCATTACCTCCGTGCGCGGACGCGTGGCGAATCTGGTGGAGCTGCTGCCGGGGATTACGCACGAGCAGATTTGCGACGCGATCCGTGAAGCGTTCTTTGAACATTACGGCGAGCGCGTGGATGCGGAAGTGATTTCGCCGGATAAGACCCCGGATCTGCCCAACTTCGCCGAAACCTTTGCACGCCAGAGCAGCTGGGAATGGAACTTCGGCCAGGCTCCGGCGTTTTCACACCTGCTGGACGAACGTTTTACCTGGGGCGGCGTGGAGCTGCACTTTGACGTGGAGAAAGGCCACATTACCCGTACGCAGGTGTTTACGGACAGCCTCAACCCGGCACCGCTGGAAGCGCTGGCGGCCCGCTTGCAGGGCTGTTTGTATCGGGCGGATATGCTGCAGCAGGAGTGCGACGCGTTAATGGGGGATTTCCCGGAACAGGAACAAGAGTTGCGGGACTTATCGGCATGGATTGCGCAGGCAGTACGCTAGTAAAAAAGCCCGCTGGCGCTGCGCTTAGCGGGCCTGGAAAACCGTAGGCCGGGTCAGGCGAAGCCGCCACCCGGCACAACAGCTCTTACTCTTTATCGCCCAGCAGAACGGATTCCAGCGCGATTTTGATCATGTCATTGAAGGTGGTCTGACGCTCGGCAGCGGTGGTCTGCTCGTGGGTACGGATGTGGTCAGACACGGTGCAGATGGTCAGCGCTTTCGCACCAAACTCAGCCGCCACGCCGTAGATACCGGCCGCTTCCATTTCCACGCCCAGGATGCCGTATTTTTCCATCACGTCGAACATGTCGCCTTCTGGCGAGTAGAACAGATCGGCAGAGAACAGGTTGCCCACGCGTGCGTCAACGCCCAGCGCTTTTGCCGCGTCAACCGCGTTACGCACCATGTCAAAGTCAGCGATTGCCGCAAAGTCATGATCCTTAAAGCGGATGCGGTTAACTTTAGAGTCGGTACACGCGCCCATGCCGATCACCACGTCACGCAGCTTAACGTCCATACGCACCGCACCGCAGGAGCCTACGCGGATGATTTTCTTCACGCCGAAATCGGTGATCAGCTCTTTGGTGTAGATGGAGCAGGACGGGATACCCATGCCGTGGCCCATAACGGAGATTTTGCGGCCTTTATAGGTACCGGTGAAGCCCAGCATGCCGCGAACGTTGTTCACTTCACGCACGTCTTCGAGGAAGGTTTCTGCAATGTGCTTCGCGCGCAGCGGGTCGCCCGGCATCAATACGACGTCAGCGAAATCACCCATTTCTGCATTAATGTGAGGAGTTGCCATCTTCAGTTCCTTTTACATTGTTGTTTTTGCCGGGTGGCGGCTACGCCTTACCCGGCCTACATTCTGTTCTCCCTCTACCTGTGGGAGAGGGCCGGGGTGAGGGCATCAGGCCGCACCCAATCCGTTTAGAACATGGCCTTGCCATATTCCATGTCAGACGTACCAAAGTATTTCGCCAGGGTCTGGCCGATGTCCGCGAAGGTTTCACGGTGACCGAGCGAGCCCGGCTTCACTTTCGGGCCGTACACCAGTACCGGAATGTGCTCACGGGTGTGATCGGTACCGGTCCAGGTTGGGTCACAGCCGTGGTCTGCGGTCAGGATCAGAATGTCATCTTCCCCCACCAGCTCCATCAGCTCCGGCAGACGGCGGTCAAACAGCTCCAGGCCCGCAGCATAACCGGCTACATCGCGACGGTGGCCCCAGGAGGAGTCGAAGTCCACGAAGTTGGTGAAGACAATGGTCTTATCGCCTGCTTCTTTCATCTCTTTGATAGTGGCATCGAACAGCGCATCCAGACCGGTCGCTTTCACTTTTTTAGTGATACCGCAGTTGGCATAGATATCCGCTATTTTGCCCACGGACACCACGTGACCGCCCTTCTCGTCAACCAGCTTCTGCAGCACGGTTGGCGCCGGTGGCTCAACGGCCAGGTCATGACGGTTACCGGTACGCTGGAAGTTACCCGCTTTGTCGCCGATAAACGGACGCGCGATTACGCGGCCAATGTTGTAGCCGCCTTCGGTCAGCTCTTCACGGGCGATTTCGCACAGCTCGTAGAGTTTATCCAGGCCAAACGTCTCTTCGTGGCAGGCAATCTGGAACACGGAGTCAGCAGAGGTGTAGAAAATCGGCTTGCCGGTTTTCATGTGCTCTTCGCCGAGCTGATCCAGAATCACGGTGCCGGAAGAGTGGCAGTTACCGAGGTAGCCCGGCAGGTTGGCACGCTTCACCAGCTTATCAAGCAGCTCCTGCGGGAAGCTGTTCTCGTGATCGGAGAAGTAGCCCCAGTCGAACAGCACCGGCACGCCGGCGATTTCCCAGTGCCCTGACGGGGTATCTTTCCCGGAAGAGAGCTCGTGCGCCCAGGCGTAGGCGCCCACCACTTCCGCGTTGCCGTCCATACCGGCTGCGATTTTACCGGTAGAGCCTTCATGCGCTTTTACCAGCCCGAGGCGGGTCAGGTTAGGTAGAGTCAGAGGGCCTTTACGACCGTTGTCCGCTTCGCCTTTTGCACAGGCTTCCGCGATGTGACCCATGGTATCGGAACCCACGTCACCAAAACGTTCTGCATCTTCGGTTGCGCCGATGCCGAATGAGTCCAGCACCATAATAAATGCACGTTTCATAATTGTTCTCCGTACTTAGTGCTTCATAAAAATGCGATCAGATCAGTATACCGCTATTCAGTGATACGACGATAGACCGTCGGTGTGGTTTCCGGTGCTTTATCGTCAAGAGATATTGCCGCTTTCACCGCTTTCGCCGCGTCCTGCCAGCTGGCTTCGTCTTTCGCGTGGATCACCGCCAGCGGACGTTGGCCGTCGACGCTGTCGCCCAGACGGGCCATATCGGTAAAGCCGACGCTGTAATCAATGGTGTCCGATGCCTGACGACGTCCGCCACCCATAGATACAACAGCCATGCCAAGCGCGCGGGTGTCCATGGCGGAGACAAAACCTTCGCCATCCGCATAAACAGCTTTGCTGAGCATCGCGGTCGGCAGGTATTTCGCGTAGTTTTCGACGAAATCGGTCGGGCCTTTCTGCGCCGCCACCATGCGGCCAAAGATCTCCGCCGCTTTGCCGTTGTCCAGCACCGCCTGAAGCTTCGCGCGGGCTTCCGCGTCGTCTTTGGCCAGCTTGCCGGAGATGAGCATCTCAACGCACAGCGCCATGGTGACATCGAACAGGCGCGGGTTACGGTATTCGCCTGTGAGGAACTGCACGGCTTCGCGGACTTCAACCGCGTTACCGGCGCTGGAGGCCAGCACCTGGTTCATGTCGGTCAGCAGCGCGGTGGTGCGCACGCCCGCGCCGTTGGAGACGCCAACGATCGCTTCGGCAAGCTGAGCAGAGAGTTCATAGGTCGGCATAAACGCGCCGCTGCCCACCTTCACGTCCATCACCAGCGCGTCCAGCCCTTCCGCCAGTTTTTTGGCGAGGATAGAGGCGGTGATCAGCGGGATGGAGTCTACGGTGGCGGTAATATCACGCGTCGCGTAAAAACGCTTGTCTGCCGGAGCAAGAGAGCTGGTCTGGCCGATAATCGCCACGCCAACGTCTTTAATAATATCGCGGAAGCGATTGTCATCCGGGAAGATATCGAAGCCCGGAATGGCTTCCAGTTTGTCGAGCGTACCGCCGGTGTGGCCCAGGCCGCGCCCGGAGATCATGGGAACATAACCGCCGCAGGCTGCCACCATAGGGCCGAGCATCAGCGAAGTCACATCACCCACGCCGCCGGTGGAGTGTTTGTCCACAATCGGGCCGTTGAGGTTGAGGCTTTTCCAGTCCAGAACGGTTCCTGAATCTCGCATCGCCATGGTCAGCGACACGCGCTCAGGCATCGACATATCGTGGAAGAAAATGGTCATCGCCAGAGCCGCAATCTGCCCTTCTGAGACGGTGTTGTCACGAATGCCGTTGATGAAGAAGCGAATTTCTTCGTCGCTTAAAGCAAGACCATCACGTTTTTTACGAATAATTTCTTGTGCGAGAAACACGGTAACCCCCATGCGGAATCGGGTGAATGGCGGCGGGTACGCTTACCCGCCCTGCGATCCTGTAGGCCGGATAAGCGAAGCGCCATCCGGCATTGTCTGGCAATCAGTAGCTGCTTGCGCTCTTACCGTCGCCGTGACCCAGCGCCTTCAGCAGGCTTGCCAGCAGGCTGGACGCGCCGAAGCGGTAGTGGCGGGAGTCAGCCCACTCTGCGCCAAACAGTTCGTCGGCAATCGCCAGGAACTGCTGCGCGTCTTCCGCGGTACGTACGCCGCCCGCAGGTTTGAAGCCCACGGTTTTGGACACGCCCATATCGCGGATAACTTCCATCATGATGCGCGCGCTTTCCGGGGTCGCATTAACCGGCACTTTACCGGTAGAGGTTTTAATGAAATCCGCACCGGCTTTGATGGAGATTTCTGACGCCTTACGAATCAGGGCCTCTTCTTTCAGCTCACCGGTTTCGATGATCACTTTCAGCAGCACGTTTGCCGCCGCACACGCGTCTTTACAGGCTTTCACCAGGTCAAAACCGACCTGCTCGTTGCCGGCAATCAGCGCGCGGTACGGGAACACCACGTCAACTTCGTCTGCGCCGTAGGCAATTGCCGCGCGGGTTTCCGCCAGCGCAATCTCAATGTCGTCATTGCCGTGCGGGAAGTTAGTCACGGTTGCAATGCGCACGTCCGGCGTGCCCTGCTCTTTCAGCGTTTTGCGCGCAATCGGGATAAAGCGCGGGTAGATACAGACGGCGGCGGTGTTACCCACTGGCGTTTTTGCCTGATGGCACAGGGCGATGACTTTTTCATTGGTGTCGTCATCGTTCAGGGTGGTCAGGTCCATCAGCTTCAACGCGCGCAGGCTGCTTGCAGTTAAATCGGTCATAACATTCTCCAACGGCAGTGCCGTATAAATTTTACCTTGCGGGTCTGTGAGTATTCTAACATTCACCCGCATCCACACTTCGACATTCATCACAGTTAATGAAAACTGCGTACAAATTTGCATTACTGTAATGAGATCTTGTTCAAACTTTAGCGTGCAAATTGCTGACTAAAGCAGCGATATCCCTTGTTGGATCAAAAGCGCCGGCAGGCTGGCTTCCTACAATCCGTTCATCATCCGCAGAACATTCAAGGAAGCGAACATGCCCGACGCCCTGCAACAACGTTGCCAGCACATTGTGACAAGCCCGCTGTTAACCCCGGAGCAAAAACGTCATTTTCTGGCGCTGGAAGCGGAAAATTATCTGCCCTACCCGATGCTATCTCCGGCCGCCCGCGCCGCGCTGGACGAGGGGTTTATCTGCGACATGTACGAAGGTCATGCCCCCTACAAACCGCGTTACGTGCTGCCGGATTATGAAAAATTCCTGGCTAACGGTTCGGAATGGCTGGAGCTGGAAGGCGCGAAAGATCTTGATGACGCCCTCTCTCTGTTAACTATTCTCTATCACCATGTTCCTTCAGTGACATCAATGCCGGTCTATCTGGGGCAGCTTGATGCACTACTGAACCCGTATGTTAGAATTCTAACACAAGAAGAAATCGATAGCCGAATAAAACGTTTCTGGCGCTATCTCGACAGAACGCTGCCCGATGCGTTTATGCACGCCAACATCGGGCCCGCCGACGGCCCTGTCACCCGTGCCATTCTGCGTGCAGATGCTGAACTGAAGCAGGTTGCGCCCAATCTGACCTTTATCTACGATCCTGAGATCACCCCAGACGATTTACTGCTTGAGGTGGCAAAAAACATTTGTGAATGCAGCAAACCGCATATTTCAAACGGCCCAGTGAATGATAAAATTTTCACAAAAGGCCGTTTTGGCGTGGTGAGCTGTTACAACTCTCTGCCGCTGGCGGGCGGTGGCAGCACCCTGGTGCGCCTTAACCTCAAGGCAATCGCCGAACACAGCACATCCATTGACGATTTCTTCACCCGCTCGCTCCCGCACTACTGCCAGCAGCAAATCGCCATCATCGATGCGCGCTGCAATTTTCTGTACGGGCAATCCGGCTTCTTTGAGAATAGCTTCCTGGTGAAAGAGGGGCTGATTGATGCCGATCGGTTTGTGCCGATGTTTGGCATGTACGGTCTTGCCGAAGCGGTGAACGTACTGTGTGAGAAAGCAGGCATGGCGGGGCGTTACGGGAAAGACGAGCAGGCCAACGCGCTGGGTTATCGCATCAGCGAACAGCTTGCGGCGTTTGTTGAAAATACGCCGGTGAAGCACGGCTGGAAGCATCGCGCGATGCTGCACGCCCAGTCAGGCATCAGCTCCGATTCGGGCACCACGCCGGGGGCGCGTCTGCCGTACGGTGACGAGCCGGATCCTGTCAGTCATCTGCTGGCCGTAGCGCCGCACCATAAACACTATCATTCCGGGATCAGCGATATTTTAACGCTGGATGAGACGGTAAAACGCAATCCGCAGGCGGTGGTTCAGCTTTGCCTGGGGGCGTTCAGGGCCGGTATGCGTGAGTTCACCGCGAATGTGGCCGGTAACGATCTGGTACGCGTGACCGGCTATATGGTTCGCTTGTCGGATCTGGAGAAATACCGGGAAGCGGGTTCAAGAACGAACACCACGTGGCTGGGGGAAGAGGCCGCACGCAATACCCGTATTCTGGAACGTCAGCCGCGCGTGATAAGCCATGAACAGCAGATGCGCTTTAGTTAGTCAGGTCATCCCCTTCTCCTGCGTGGACGGGCCGGGCAGCCGCCTGGCGCTGTTCCTGCAGGGCTGTAACCTGCGCTGCAAAACCTGCCACAACCCGTGGACCATCGGGCGCTGCAACGACTGCGGGGACTGCGTGCCCCACTGCCCGCACGACGCGCTGACCATTCAGGCCGGACGCGTCTGGTGGCAGGAGAGTCACTGCCAGCAGTGCGACACCTGCCTGCGCCTGTGCCAGCAGCAGGCCACGCCCATGGCGCACCGCCTGAGCGTCGACGAGATCCTCGTTCAGGTCCGTAAATCCGCGCCCTTTATCGAAGGGATCACCGTGAGCGGCGGCGAAGCCACAACCCAACTGCCGTTTTTGATCGCCCTGTTTACCGCGATCAAAACCGATCCTGAGCTACATCATTTAACCTGCCTGGTAGACAGCAACGGTCTGCTAAGCGAAACCGGCTGGCAAAAACTGCTGCCGGTGCTGGATGGCGCAATGCTGGACCTCAAAGCGTGGGGGAATGAATATCACCGCTTCCTGACCGGACGCGAAAACCCGCAGATTAAGGAGAGCATTCGCTGGCTGGCAGACCGTCACCGTTTGACGGAGCTACGCTTGCTGGTCATCCCGGAACAGTGTGATTATCTGGAACATATCAAACCGTTGATCGCGTTCATCCTCGAGCTGGGGAATGTTCCGGTGCGTATTAACGCGTTTCATGCACACGGGATCTACGGCGAGGCGGCGTCATGGCGCAGCGCCACGCAGGAGGATATTGAACCGCTGGCGCGGGCGCTGGAAAAACAGAAGATAACGGTGATTCGTCCGGCGCTTTATCTATAGCGTGATACCAAAAACCGAACGGGTATTTTCGAGCAGCGCGCTGGCAATGACCTCTTCAGGTTCCTGACGCAGTTCGCACAGCACGTTAAACACCCGCGCCGCCTGTTCCGGGCGATTCGGCTGCCCCTGAAAACCATTCAGCGGCATATCGGGGGCATCCGTTTCCAGTAACAGCGCAGAGAGAGGCAGATGCGCCATTACGTCACGGGTTTTACTGGCGCGCGGATAGGTGATGGTGCCACCGACGCCAATTTTATAGCCCAGTTCAATAAAACGCTGCGCCTGCTGCAGGCTGCCGGAAAAACCATGCACTACGCCTCTTCGCGGCAGGTCGATGCGCTTCAGGTGCATCGCCAGTTTGTCATGAGTGCGTCGGGAGTGGAGGATCACCGGCAGATCGTGACGCTTTGCCAGCCGAAGCTGCGCGTCCAGGATCGTCTGCTGGCGTTCAAACTGCGGATCTTCGCGATAGAGATCGAGGCCGATCTCGCCGATGGCGACAAGTTTCTCTCCTGCACGTTGCAGCACCCGATCCAGCTCTTCAAGATGCTCATCACGATGGCGCTCAATCACAATCGGATGCAGGCCGAGCGCGGCATAAAGCGCGGAGTATCGCGCGGAAAGATCCAGCACGCGGGTAAAATAGGCCGCTTCAACCGACGGCACAATGATGGCCTGCACGCCGGCTTCGGCAGCTTTCGCAATGCTTTGCGCTTCATTCCCCGTAAACGGCGGGAAATCAAAGTGGCAGTGGGTATCAACAAAGCGGTGCGTCACGCCAGATCCTCGTTATCTAATAAAGCGTCATTCGCCTGCGGAATGTCCACCAGCGGCATGGTCAGGGCGTCATTGGCGACAATTGCAGGTGGCGTAATAATGCGTTTATGCCGATGCAGAGGCGGTTGCTCGGCCAGCATTTTCCCGACGGTCGCCAGGAAGTAACGCCCGCACAGCCGCCCCGTTTTGTAATCCATACGCAACGCAGGCAACCGGCTGCCCAACGCCATGCTCAGCAGCGGCTTAGGCGGATAAATTTCAAAGATGCGCAGCTTGCCCGGGGGTTTTTCAATAAAGCGCTGCATCGCGCCGTAGGTGGTTTCATGCTGCTTCGCGATGTTCACCAGCGGCTGCAGGCTGCTGTCGCCCAGCCAGCGCTCCATCCGCTTAAACCACTGGGGGGTGTAATACATTTGCGACGGAACGGTACGGATCACCACGATAGTTTTCGCCCCGCGTCGCGCGGCTTCCTGCACCGGCACCGCGTCGCTGATGCCGCCGTCCAGATAGCTGATGCCATCCAGCAGCGCGCCGGTACGATAAAAACCGGGAATAGCGCTGGAGGCGCGGATGATGTCGAGCCAGTTCTCCTTCTGCGGTGAGAAATAGCCCGGCGAATAGTCATCCCCCCGGCTGGCGCACATCCAGAATTCTTTGCCGCTATCAAACAGGCGGGCGGCGGTATCCATGGCCAGCGGCATCTGGCTGGAGGTCGACTCCAGCAGCCAGTCGAGATCGATCAGGTTGCCGCCGCGCACGAAGCGCACCGGGTTAAAAAATTCTTTCGCCGTGGTGAAGCGCATGATCACTTTTCGCGCGTAGCCGGGCTGGTTACAGACATAGGCAGAGAGATTCTGCGCCCCGGCGGACGTGCCGAAGTAGAGGTCAAACGGGTTGAACTGCGCGCGCATAAATTCATCCAGCACGCCGGCGGTGAAAATGCCGCGCTGTCCTCCCCCCTCGCAGACCAGTGCGAGTTGACCCGCACTAAATGGTTTTAACGTCAGCGGCGCAATATTGCCGAGCGTAACGGGAATTCGTTGCCCCACCTCTGCTTTCCTGTTTTGATTATTTTATCACTCCACAGTAACGCACCCGACCTGTAACGCAAATAAGAAAAAGCCAGTCGCAGTGACTGGCTTTATTTTGTTGAAGGAATATTGCGTTTGCTACGGACGTCTACGACCCGTAAACAGGCTGACCAGGAACAGAATAATACCGACGACGAAGACAATTTTAGCTGCCCATGCCGCTGTACCTGCCAGACCACCAAAGCCCAATGCGGCGGCAATTAACGCGATAACCAGAAATATAATGCCCCAACGAAACATAAGCTTCTCCTTTACCATAGTTAATGTCGGCCGCTAAACGTGAGCGCTCAGGTCACTCACCGGCGTTTTTCCAGAGTCGTTCTTATTTCGCCCGCAGGGTTAAACCTTACGGGCGAATGGTCCAGAATTACTTCGTTTTCAGATCGTTTTTAACGCTTTTAACACCATCAATGGCTTTCGCAATTGACTCGGCGCGTTCACTTTGCGCCTGTGAATCAACCGTACCGGAAAGCTGAACCACGCCATCGGTGGTTTCCACTTTCACCTTACGAGACGGCACGATGTCATCTGCTAACAGTTTAGCTTTGATTTCGCTGGTAGTAGCGGCATCACCGGCATAACCTTTCACCGAGGCGTTTTTACCGTCGCGAACGTGCAGTTTATCGCTCACGGATGCGACACCTTCTACACCCTTCGCCACCTTCACAGCCTGTTCGGCCTGGGCCTGGCTTTCAACAAAGCCACTCAGGGTAACGACCTTTTTGTCGGTCTTAACGGAAATATCGGTGCTCTTGATGGCTTCATCATCCACCAGTGCGGCTTTCACTTTTGCTGTGATAGAGCTGTCGTCCATGAAATTACCGACTTTATTCATAGAGCTATCGATTTTTTGCCCTGCGGTGTCGGCCGTGGACTGTGCTTTATCCATGGTGCTGCTTTCCGCCAGGGCGGAACCGCTAACCAGAACGCTACCCAGTGTTACAGCCAGCAGAGTTTTAGAAATCTTCAGTCTTGTCATATTCATCGATGTATTCCTGTGTTTTACCCGTTATTCGGGCTAAATACTTCCTTAGTAGTTTTATATATCGCGAATAAACACACGGGTGAAATGGAGAACCAATCGACATGCATTGAACAGTTAATTCATCCATGCCCGGTGCTAAACACTGAGTTAAATATAGATCACTCTCACAATGCCGCTTTCAGAATTGCGTAAAAAACGCGCGAATAGCGTGAATTTGCGGTGAATTAAGAACATTCCGCAAGGGACTAATAAGACAGGAATAAAAGATGAGCACGGCGATTGCCGTGCTCCGGGAGGGGATTAGTGTTCGCGCGTTTTGCGGAACTGAACGTCTGGATAACGTTCCTGCGTCAGGTTCAGGTTGACCATCGTTGGCGCGATATAGGTCAGGTTGTCGCCGCCATCGAGCGCCAGCTGAATTTCGTTCTTACGCTTAAATTCTTCGAATTTCTTCACATCAGAACACTCAACCCAGCGCGCGGTCGCCACGTTGACCGATTCGTAAATCGCTTCCACGTTGTACTCGCTCTTCAGGCGCGCAACCACCACGTCGAACTGAAGCACACCGACCGCGCCGACAATCAGATCGTTGTTGGCGATTGGACGGAATACCTGCACGGCGCCCTCTTCAGAGAGCTGAACAAGGCCTTTCAGCAGCTGTTTCTGCTTCAGCGGATCGCGCAGACGAATGCGACGGAACAGCTCCGGTGCGAAGTTCGGAATACCCGTGAACTTCATCATCTCGCCCTGGGTGAAGGTATCGCCGATCTGGATCGTACCGTGGTTGTGCAGACCGATGATGTCGCCCGGATACGCCTCTTCAACGTGCGAACGGTCGCCCGCCATAAAGGTCAGCGCGTCGGAAATCACGACATCTTTACCGATGCGCACCTGGCGCAGCTTCATGCCCTTCTCATACTTACCGGACACCACGCGCATGAAGGCCACGCGGTCGCGGTGTTTCGGGTCCATGTTGGCCTGAATTTTAAAGACGAAGCCGGTGAACTTCTCTTCCTTCGCTTCCACTTCGCGGGTGTCGGTTTTACGCGGCATCGGCTGAGGTGCCCACTCCACCAGACCGTCCAGCATGTGGTCAACGCCGAAGTTACCCAGCGCGGTACCGAAGAAGACCGGGGTAATTTCGCCGCTCAGGAACAGCTCTTTGTCGAACTCGTGAGACGCACCCTTCACCAGCTCCAGCTCGTCGCGCAATTGCGCGGCCAGCTCTTCGCCAACGGCGGCATCGAGATCCGGGTTGTCCAGACCTTTCACAATGCGCACTTCCTGAATGGTGTGGCCTTTACCGGTCTGATACAGGTAAGTTTCGTCTTTATAGAGGTGATAAACCCCTTTGAACAGCTTACCGCAGCCAATTGGCCAGGTGATTGGCGCACAGGCGATCTTCAGCTCGTTTTCCACTTCATCCATCAGCTCCATCGGATCGCGGATGTCACGGTCGAGTTTGTTCATGAAGGTGAGGATCGGCGTATCGCGCAGACGAGTAACTTCCATCAGCTTGCGGGTACGATCTTCTACACCCTTCGCGGCGTCGATCACCATCAGACAGCAGTCCACCGCCGTCAGGGTACGGTAGGTATCTTCGGAGAAGTCTTCGTGCCCCGGGGTGTCCAGCAGGTTCACCAGGCAGTCGTGATACGGGAACTGCATCACGGAGGTGGTAATCGAAATACCACGCTGCTTTTCCATCTCCATCCAGTCAGATTTTGCATGCTGGCTGGAGCCACGGCCTTTAACGGTACCCGCAGTCTGGATCGCCTGTCCGAACAGCAACACCTTCTCGGTGATGGTCGTTTTACCGGCATCCGGGTGCGAGATAATGGCAAAAGTACGGCGCTTGGCCACCTCTTGCAGATAAGGAGACAACGTCATAATTAAATCTTCTTTTATAAGCGCGGCAGCACGCCACGCATCATGGAATACAAAATTGCGGCTATTTTACCCATCAACGGGGGGCAGGCAATCATTGTTTACACAGGAGTTGCTCCAGTTCGGTCAATGACGTTACGGTCCAGGTTGGCTCGATGCCTTCAGGCTTCACGCGGCCATGCGCATTCAGCCAGACGGTCGACAAACCTGACTTCATACCGCCAAGAATATCAGACTCTGCGGTATCACCCACCATCAGCACGCGATCGCGGTCGGGATTACCGGCCTGCGCCAGCGCATAATCGAAAATTCGCGGATCCGGTTTCGGCACGCCGACCTCTTCCGAGATCACCAGCGCATCGAAATGATCGCGCAGGCCGGTGCGCTCCAGGCGGATTTGCTGCAGCGCAGTGAAGCCGTTAGTGATGATCCCCAGTTTCACCTTGCCTTTCAACGCATTCAGCAGGGAAACCGCGCCCGGCAGGGGCGCACAGATATCGGCCATGGCGTTAAGGAAAGCCTCGTTCAGCGTCCCCGGACTGACCTTTAAGCGTTCCGCCCAGACGTCAAATCGCTGGTGCTGAAGCTGTAACGCGGTGATGGCACCGTTCTGGTAATCCACCCACAGCGGCTTGTTCACCGCCTGATAGTCCTGAAAATCTTCGGCGGTGAAGGTCACGCTATAGTCGAGAAACATCCGCTGTAGGCCGCCGAACGAGTCAAACGTAAACAGCGTTTCGTCGGCATCAAAGAAAATCCAGTCCCATTTCATCGTTACAACCTTATATTCGTTATCCAATTGGCAGAGCCATGATAATGGCGTCTTCACGTCCCTCTGCGGTGGGGTAGTAGTTACGTCGGACTGTCGCCTCGTTAAAGCCTAAGCTTTCATAGAGCGCGATGGCGGCGACATTCGACGCGCGCACCTCCAGCCACAGGGTGAAAACGTCGCGGGTTTCGAGCTCACGAATGAGATGCTCAAGCAGTTCTCTGCCCAGCCCACGGCGCTGAAACGCCGGGTCGACGGCGATGTTAAACAGCGTCGCCTCGTCAAGAACCACCTGCGTGATGGCAAACGCGGCCAGGGTGCCGTCAACGTCCAGACGGTAGTTCAGATAGCGCTCGCCCTGATTGCTGGCAAACGTTTTTTCGCTCCACGGAAAGGCGTGGGCGCGTGTTTCAATCGCGAACGCTGCGGTCAGGTCAGGCGTCGTGAGGGAAGAAATCGTGTTCATATTCGCAGATTTGTTGCCATAGCGCGCTGCGCGCCTTTGGATTGGCTTTCAGCTCGTCAAGTGCTGGTGAGCTGATTTGGCTCCCCTGAAGAGAGATGTCGTTTGTCTCTCCGATGCGCCAGCTGTTACAGCGGCTATCAGGAGGAAGCATGGCAACCCGTTCTGGCGTCAGCTGTAAGACCTGGTCGGGCGTCAGCTTCAGGCTGCGAAGGACATCACCGATCAGGGGCTCATTCAGGGCAGGCAGTTCTTCCGCCACCATCACCAGCCGAACGTGCGCGGGGATGGAGATGGCGATTTCGCCCTGCAACGCCGTCGGGCGACGCAAAGCCCACTGGGTGATGCCCAGCTGCTGCAACTGCCAGTCTCGTCGGGATGTCATAGGGATAACTCCTGTCTCTCAGGCGCGCAAATATAGCAAATGTGTCGAAAGTGCGCCATCTACCTACTATAATCCCCGCCTGAGTTTATTGAGGAACAATTCATGTCTGCATTTACCCCGGCAAGTGAAGTCTTGCTGCGTCACAGTGATGATTTCGAAGAAAGCCGTATTCTGTTTGCCGGAGATATGCAGGATGACCTGCCCGCGCGTTTCGACTGTGCTGAAAGCCGTGCCCACACCCAATACTACCACCACTGGCAGGTGCTGAGCCGCCAGATGGGCGAGCGCGCACGCTTCAGCCTGGTGGCGGAGCAGAGCGATATTGCCGACTGCGATACGCTGATCTACTACTGGCCGAAGAACAAGCCAGAAGCCCAGTTCCAGCTGATGAACCTGCTCTCCCTGCTGCCGGTTGGCTGCGATATTTTCGTGGTCGGTGAAAACCGCAGCGGTGTCCGTAGCGCCGAGCAGATGCTGGAAGCCTACGCGCCGCTGACCAAAGTCGACAGCGCACGTCGCTGCGGTCTGTATCATGGCCGTCTGGAAAAACAGACAACGTTTGATGCGCAGGCATACTGGGACGAGTACCAGCTTGACGGCCTGACCATCAAAACCCTGCCGGGTGTCTTCAGCCGTGACGCGCTGGATACGGGCAGCAAGCTGCTGCTCTCCACCCTGACGCCGCACACCAAAGGCAAAGTGCTGGACGTGGGCTGCGGCGCGGGCGTGCTTTCAACGGTGCTTGCCAGCCATTCACCAAAAGTGCGCTTAACCCTGTGTGACGTGAGCGCCCCGGCGGTTGAAGCAAGCCGCGCAACGCTTGCGGCCAACGGCATTGAAGGCGATGTGATTGCCAGCAACGTCTTCTCTGACGTCACCGGCCGCTTTGACATGATCATCTCTAACCCGCCGTTCCACGACGGGATGGAAACCAGCCTCGAAGCTGCGCAAACCCTGATCCGTGGCGCGACTCGTCACCTCAACAGCGGCGGCGAGCTGCGCATCGTGGCGAACGCCTTCCTGGCGTACCCGAAAGTGCTGGACGAAACCTTCGGCTTCCACGAAGTGATCGCCCAGACGGGCCGCTTTAAGGTCTACCGCACCGTGATGACGCGTCAGGCAAAAAAATAATTCGCCATACAATGCAGGCCGGATAAGCGCCAGCGCCATCCGGCAAGCAGGCGTCGCAATTCCGTCCATTTTTGCAGCAATCAATAAAAGGCGCGCACTTTTCTGTTGACGTAAAGCTGAAAACATCTAGAATGCGCCTCCGTGGTTACGATACTTTTACAGTATCGATGGTATGCGAAGGTGGCGGAATTGGTAGACGCGCTAGCTTCAGGTGTTAGTGTCCTTACGGATGTGGGGGTTCGAGTCCCCCCCCTCGCACCAATTATCTTATCTCCCTTCTGTAATACCTCTTATTTTCCCTGTTATTTCAAACTCATCATTATCACCAGAATTGCGCTGACTAATGCGACGCATGATGGCAGTAACACATAATGGCGTAGGTGCTTATGCCAGATCATGCCTGACGTCATCAGCAGCCCTGCCACAATGATGGCCTTCCAGCTTTCGATGGAGAGATCGGCAAACATCAAACCGCCAAGGATTACGCCCGGCAGCAATACTCCCCATGCACTTCCCAGCGCCCTGTTCAACATACATCGCCCTTTCATAACGATAATGATAAACAATATCATATGATAAAAATTATCATTTGTCAGCGCAGTGAAGCAAAAAAAATCGCCCTTTCTCCTTATGTAGAATGACAGAAATTTCCTAAGGTGATAAATTGCTCACCTGTTAACTACACATAAACTTTTTCTTATAATTACGCTTTGAGTTTTTTGCATAATTAAGTGCGAAACCACACCTATTCATCTGTTTTAATTAAGTTTTAATAAAAACGCACGACTATGACATCACAATCCTGGCGGTCTTTGGTTCAAAGAAAATATCAATTATCGTTACGTTTATTTTTATTTCTGAACGCAACGTCAGCCGTGTTCTCGGTAACAAACCCGCTCTATTCTGTACGCGTGTTTTCTGCCCCTCTGATTGCTATTTTCGCGATCAGTACTGGCCTGTTCATCTGGCACTGGAAAAAGCGCGCGCGGAAGATAAATATTCCTGCCGTTTCAGCAATCTTTGGTATTTTGTGGGCCTGGCAAATAGATTCGAAATTTTCGCTAATTACCCATGACCAGGCGATGTATTTGATAATAGCTTTACTCACGGTGCTTTTTATCGGAACGCTGGCCTTCGCCAGTAATATCAAAGCATTTACGCTGCACTCGCTCCCCGCCTTTATTGTCTGCCTGTGGTTAAGTGACCAGGATATATGGCTAAGAATGTCCTATTCTTTCGCACTTCCTGTGGTGGCTATTGCTATTCATAACATTTTGCAACGGCGCAACGATCGCTTCGCCCAGGAGCTGCTCTCTCGCCTGCTGGAAGAACGGGAAACTCTGACCGATCTCAGTATGATGGACCCGCTAACCGGGCTCTATAATCGTCGCGGCCTGCAGAGCCGTCTGGAGAACCTGCCGGCTGTAGAAAACGGCGAACATTTTGTTCTTTTGATGGATATCGACCACTTCAAAGCCTATAACGACCATTATGGCCACATGATGGGTGACCAAGCGCTGAAGCGCGTCTCTGCGGCAATTCGTGATGCCGTCCGCTCGCGCGATATTGTGGCGCGTTTCGGTGGGGAAGAGTTCATGGTGCTGCTGACGAATATTTCACTTGAACACGCCCGCCATACGGCAGAGCGGATCCGTCAGAAAGTCTATGATTTGAAAATCCCCCATCTGTTCAACGAAAGCGTCGCCACCAATGTCACCATCAGCATCGGTATTGCCATTTTCGAAAATGAGGACGTGGAAAGCGCTCTGGAGAGAGCGGACAGAGCCCTCTATGAAGCAAAGCATTTAGGTCGCAATAACATTCTGCTGAGTGAAGAGCTACAAACCGCTTAAGCGCGTCTTCGGTTAATCAGGACAAAAGTCTTGCCATTGGTATGAGCAATAGTTAGGATTGGCAATCATTATCATTTAGATTTCTATCTCAACTATGGCTACGCATACCGCACACATCGTTGAACCACTCCTCTGGCGAGCGCCCCTCACCAGCGGGAATGCGTCGCTTGCGGATGCCATACGGGACAAGATTGCTAAGACGCGCGCCCACCTGCTGGACTTTATCAGGCTTGATGAAGCGCCCCCGCATCATGCCATGACGCTCGCTGAGTGGCAGCAGCCCTCTACGCTGCAGTCGCTGCTTGCAACCTATTCCGACCATATCTATCGCAATCAGCCGACCCTAACGCGGGAAAATAAACCTCTGCTTTCCCTGTGGGCACAGTGGTATATCGGGCTGATGGTTCCCCCGCTCATGCTGGCGGTATTAACCCAAAAGAGCATGCTGGCGCTCTCCCCGGATCATTTTCACGTCGAGTTCCACGAAACTGGCCGAGCAGCCTGCTTCTGGATTGATCTGCACGAAGATCGCGGCGCAGAGCAGTTCTCTGCTCAGGAACGTCTGGAACAGCTTGTCATCCAGGCCCTGATCCCAGTGGTAGAGGCACTTGAAGCAACGGGCGAGATTAACGGGAAGCTTATCTGGAGTAATACCGGGTATTTAATTCACTGGTATTTAACAGAAATGAAGCCGCTGCTTGGCGATGAGAAAGTGGAGGCCCTGCGCCAGTCCTGCTTCTTTGCCAAACAGCTTTCCGATGGTCGCGATAATCCGTTATTCCGTACCGTTGTGCTCCGTGACGGGCTTCTGGTACGCCGTACCTGCTGCCAGCGCTATCGCCTGCCGGACGTTAAGCAGTGCGGGGATTGCACGCTGAAGTAGTGCAGTGAATTGCCCGGTGACGCTTCGCTTACCGGGCCTACAAAAACCTCGACTCGTAGGCCGGGTAAGGCGCAGCCGCCACCCGGCACAACGTCTTTAAGCCACCTGCTGATTGTCCTCTTCCCCATTACGCTGTGCTTCTTCCGCTTCCTGCTCCAGCAGCTGCTTCTCGTACACCTTGAAGAACGGGTAGTAGATGATTGCCGACACGCAGGCCAGAACCACAACCAGGATAGCCGCGCGGAAATCCCAGCCCAGGGCCCATGCTGCGCCTATCGGTGCCGGTGCCGTCCAGGGGACGACTGAAATAACACGACCAATCAGATCAAACGTCATCGCCGCCCAGGCCAGCACGGCGTTAACCATCGGGGCTAGCAGGAACGGAATAAAGAACACCGGGTTCATTACAATCGGCGTACCGAAGATAACGGGTTCGTTGATGTTGAAGAAGCTGGGCACCACGCTCAATCGGCCAATAGAGCGTAAATGCGCTGAACGGCTGCGCAGATAGCAAATCACCAGACCCATCGTCGCACCCGACCCGCCAATCACGATGAAGAACGTCCAGAAGGCTTCCATAAAAATATGTGGCAGAGGATGGCCGGCAGCCAGCGCGGTCTGGTTCGCTCCAAGGTTAGTCAGCCAGAACATCTGCAGCATCCCGGAGACAATAGCCGCCCCGTGGATCCCGGCGAACCACAGCAGGTGGCCAATCAACACCGCCAGCAGGATCGCGGGCAGTGAATCCGCCGCGGAAACAAGGGGCTTGAAGATGGACATAATTGCCTGTGGGATCAGCATGTCAAACTGAGACTGGATCACCAGGCTCAGCGGATAAAGCGTTAACACCACCACCAGCACCGGAATCAGCAGGTCAAAGGAATTTTTGATCATCGGCGGCACCTGGTCCGGCAGGCGAATACCGATGTTATGCGCCTTCAGGAAACGCATCATTTCAACGCAGTAAATCGCCACCAGAATGGCGGTAAAAATACCCGTTCCACCCAGGCTGTCGACGGGAAGCGTGCCTTTGGTTTTCGGGGCGGCAACCAGCAGAAACGCCATCAGCGACAGCATGGCGCACATGAACGGATCCAGCTGGTGCGTTTTGACATAATGTTTGCCAAGGTTATAGGCGATGGCCGCGCAGATATAAATGGACATAATGCCCATGGTCATATCAAACGGCGTCAGGATCTGGCCTTCAAACTGCTTCGCCATATCCAGCCAGGCGCGTGCGAAACCCCATGTGGTATCTGGCGAAAACGGTGGGTAAGCAAACACTAATAAAAATGAACCCACAATCATGAACGGCATCGCAGAGATGAACCCATCACGGATAGCCATGACATGACGCTGGGACGAGATCCGCCCGGCAATCGGGCTCACGTAATTTTCAACGAAACGGAATATCAGATTAAACGCAGCATGGTTGGCAGACATGGTTGATCTCCTGTCAGACGTTTATTACAGGCGCGCTCGCGCCGCACGTTGTTCCATAAATCAGCTTCACAACCTTGCTGGCTTGCGTACCAGCGGTACTGCTCAGACGAAATGGTTTCATAATTGGCTCTTATTATTGGATACAGGGGACGTTACATACTCAGTATTAATCTACGCATCACGCTCTGCAACCGGTTACTGTAACCGGTTTCTGTGATTGTGAAGAGGATCCAGAAATCAGCCATCCTGGATATTTGTTACTTAAGAGATATTTACAGAGCATAAATTCTTATGACAGATTACGCAGGATATTTGTCAGGAGGAAACAATGAGTTTGCAGTCCGTACAGCAGTTTTTTGCCGACAACGCGCCGGAAATAGAGGTAATAGAACTTAGCCAGAGTACGGCTACCGTTGCGCTGGCTGCTGCCGCCCACCGTGTAGAGCCGGGACAAATCGCCAAAACCCTATCGTTGAAGGTTAAAAATGAGGTGATTCTGGTGGTGGCGAAGGGTGATGCGCGTCTGGATAACAAAAAACTGAAAGACACGTTTGGCGCGAAAGCACGCATGCTCAGCAGTGATGAAGTGGTTACCGTGACGGGTCATCCCGTTGGTGGCGTCTGCCCGTTTGGGCTTGAAAACCCACTTGCGGTTTACTGCGATATCTCTTTAAAACAATACGCTGAAGTGCTCCCCGCCGCTGGCGCTATTCATAGTGCCGTACGTATTTCTCCGGACAGAATGGCAGAGCTGACTTCAGCAAAGTGGGTTGATGTGTGCATCTGAATGACGCGCCAGAGCACATCTGGCGCGCAAAAGGCACAGGTTACAAAAATGTCGGTTTGCTTAGCCCCACAGTTCGCGGTTCTCTAACCGGAAGATGGGTAAGAATATCCGCTGCATCAAGCAATCCTACGTCAGAATTCACCCCTAGCTTCACCATCGCATTAAACTTATGCGCGCGAATAGTCTTGATATTGCGTTCAAGCTGCGCCGCGATTTCGGGAATGGAATATCCGCATGACATATAACGTAAAATTGCTCTTTCCGTTGGGCTTAACATCCGGTTCTGACTGCAGTACCAGTGGTTAAGCATATTGTCATTAATGCGCAGCGTTTCGCTCAACAATACCACTAACTCCTTCAGCAGGTGTTCAAGGGTCACCGATTTACTGACCACACCGTGAAGACGTGAAGGCGAAAGATGGCTAATCAACCTCGCCTCCATCTCATCCGAGACCAGGATAATGCGCTGAATATGGCTATGCGTAAACGCGAGATCCCGCAGATGCGCCAGGCAGTTACGTCGTTCTTCTCGCGCATCGGAAAGCGAATAGATCAGCGAGAAAAAATTCACGTGTTGCAGTGCTTTCTTAAAGCCATCAAAATCATTAAACAGGTGCAGTTGATATTGGCTGAGTTCAGGCTGCGTAAAAAGATGCTGCAGCCCGACCGCACTCATCGAGCAATTTTCGATGATGGCGATATGTCTTGTTGAATCGGTTTTTTCCATTCCTCGAACTCTCCATAGGCTGACATTAAACTCAGCTCTCTCATTCCCTGTGTACTGTTGATCCAGGCGTACATATCGGCATTACTCCGCAATGAGAGCCTTCGCATCGCACTGTTTTTCTGCGCACTGATCGTTTTATTGCTCTTTTTAAGCAACGTAGCGATTTGGTTAATCCCCCACCCTTTGCCTAACAGGCGAAGCACCTTACGTTCTGAGTGCGTGAGCGCAATAAAGTGTTCGTCGTCATCCTCACTTTCCTCAGGTTCTGGGGTTAATAACGTCTGGCTTATCCGTTCTGCGCGTTCACTCCCTGCCCGGATAGCGTTAACGACACCTTCGATAGGTTCCATATCAGAAAGCAGCGTGCTTTCCGGCCGCATAAGCAGCTCAACGGCAATAGGGTAAAACGGCCGGGAGACCAAAAAGATCCAGTGGATTTCCCGGTACTGGTTCAGTAAGCGGTAATACTCTTCGAGCGTACCCCGTGGGTTCCTGTATTCGCCTGAAACGTCGGCGATAATCACATCTGCGCGGCGCAACTGAAGCAGGGTTAACTCCTGCAGTGAGCGGCAGTAGGTCAATTCAAAATCGGGGAAATGACGTGCCATCACGTCCCCTAACCCATTCTGCATGACGGGTATCCGGCTAATGACAACGCCATGCTTACCAGGCAACGACAACATAGACCCTCCGTGTCCATTTTCCTTCGGTGCGTCATGTAAAACGCACCAAGGTATAAATATTTTCTTCCCTGAGTATAAAAAGATTAATACAAGCAGAAGATGAGATATGTTCTTAGTTTAGGAAATGCCTAAAACAGCGCTAATATCTCACAAAGCGCAAATCAATTTAATTGCGCAGACATTAAAATAACAACAAAATAAAATTAGAATTTCTAAATACAAATATTTTATTATTTCAAATTAATAATTCATCATATTGATAAATTAATCCTGTAAGTCGCCGTGACAAGGAGGGGGTAACTGTTTGCATAAACCTTGATCTGACCCACAGCAAGAGCCACTGCACTTTGTGCTAAAAGTAGGCATTACGGGCCAACCGGCAACTATTCACCTTATCTTCGGGATAATACATGCAGGCAGATCGGTCAACGCAGCGTGCTATCACGCGGCTCTGTATTCAGTGCGGTCTTTTTCTGCTCCAGCACGGCGCGGAAAGCGCGCTGGTCGAGGAGCTTTCAACCCGGCTGGGGCTGGCGCTGGGGATGGACAGCGTTGAGAGCGCTATCTCGTCCAACGCCATTGTGCTGACCACCATTAAAGACGGGCAGTGTCTTACGTCCACCCGTAAAAACCACGACCGCGGCATTAATATGCACGTTGTAACCGAGGTCCAGCACATCGTCATCCTGGCTGAGCATAAGCTTCTCGATCTCAAGGAGATTGAAAAACGTTTTAACCAAATCAAGCCATTACGTTATCCACGCTGGCTGGTCGTGCTCATGGTGGGGCTGTCATGCGCCTGTTTTTGTAAGCTCAATAAAGGTGGCTGGGACGGCGCGATCGTCACCTTTTTCGCCAGCAGCATCGCCATGTACGTGCGCCAGCTGCTGACGCACCGGCAGCTGCACCCGCAAATTAACTTCTGCATTACCGCGTTTGTTGCCACTACGGTGTCTGGCCTGCTGCTGCGCCTGCCGCAGTTTGCCGCTACCCCGACGATTGCGATGGCCGCCAGCGTGCTTCTGCTGGTGCCGGGCTTCCCGCTGATTAACGCCGTTGCCGACATGTTTAAAGGGCACATCAATACCGGGCTGGCACGCTGGGCTATCGCCAGCCTGCTGACGCTGGCGACCTGCATCGGCGTGGTGATGGCGATGACGCTATGGGGGTTACGAGGATGGGCGTGATAGATTTTCTGCTGGCGCTGGCACAGGACATGGCCCTGGCGGCCATTCCTGCCGTCGGCTTTGCGATGGTATTTAACGTTCCGCAACGCGCTCTGCCGTGGTGTGCGCTGCTGGGCGCAATTGGCCACGGCTCGCGAATGGTGATGATGACGGCGGGCTTTAACATCGAATGGTCGACGTTTATCGCCTCTATGCTGGTCGGCAGCATCGGTATTCAGTGGTCGCGCTGGTATCTGGCGCATCCGAAAGTGTTCACCGTCGCCGCCGTTATCCCGATGTTCCCCGGCATATCTGCCTATACGGCGATGATTTCCGCGGTGAAAATCAGCCATTTTGGCTACACCGAGCCGCAGATGATCCTTCTCCTGAGCAACTTTCTTAAGGCGTCCTCCATCGTCGGTGCGCTCTCTATCGGGCTGTCGATACCCGGGCTATGGCTCTACCGCAAACGCCCGCGCGTTTGATATTTGTGTTATTTCGCTGCCGTGGAGATAATCTTTCTGGTCCGTTTGGTAAAAATAAGGAAAGGATGTGGCTAACTCTGGCAGCGAACACCCCGATCACAGTGAAGAATCGAGCCTGAAAGAGAAAATTTTTCAGAGCGCTATCGCGCTGTTTGCCGAATTTGGACTGAACGGCGCCCGCATGGAGCAGATCGCGGAGAAAGCAGGTACCACCAAACGCATGGTCGTTTACCATTTTAAAAACAAAGAAAATCTCTACCTGCTCGTCCTGGAGTACGTTTACACCCAAATTCGCGCCAGTGAAAAGGCGCTTAGCCTGGCGGATATGCCTCCCGTCGAAGCGCTGGTCCATCTGGTTGAAGCCACCTTTGACTATCATGCCGACCACCCGGATTACATCCGCATTATCTGCATGGAAAACATGCAGCGCGGCCGTTTTATGCAGCAGTCAAACTATCTGCGTCAGGTCAACCGCAGCGCGCTCGACCTGCTTGAAGGCATCCTGCGCCGGGGCAAAGAAAAACAGCTTTTCAGCCAGACGGTTGATGCCCGCGACCTTCACCGTCTGATCAGCAGCTTCAGCTTTCACTACGTTGCCAACAGCTACACCTTCACCCTGCTGTTTGAAGAAGGTGCAGACGAGCAGGCCCAGCGCCAGCACTACCGTAAAATGGCCGTTCAGGTGGCGCTGCGTTATACTTGCCCCTAAAATTGCTTGCAATTAAATCGCGCACAATCTATATTCATTTCATGAACGCAAAAACGAACGACACGACCGCTGCGCTCCTGCTGGATAACCAGCTCTGTTTTGCCCTCTATTCGGCAAATCTGGCGCTTAATAAGCTGTATCGGCAACTGCTGGCGCCGCTAAACCTGACTTACCCGCAATATCTGGTGATGCTCGTGCTGTGGGAGCAGGATGACGTGACGGTGTCGGACATCGGTGAACGGCTGTTCCTTGACTCCGCAACGCTGACGCCGCTTCTGAAGCGTCTGGAAAGCGCAGGGCTAATCAACCGCCACCGCTCGCGTAAAGATGAGCGTCAGGTCGCCGTCACGCTGACTGAAGCCGGACGTGAACTTCAGCAGCAGGCACTGGGTATCCCACACGCGGTGGGGTGCGCCGCACAGTGTGATACCGACACCATGCTGGCGCTCAAGCAGCAGCTGGAACTTTTGCGACAACAGATTCAACGCGCGTAAGGCTATACTTTACGCGTTATTATTTAACCATATATATCGCACGCTATTTAATAGCACACATTAAAGCAAAATGAGGAACCTGCCATGTCTTTAGAAAAAGTTGTTTATACCGCCAAAGCAAAAGCAACCGGGGGCCGTGACGGCCGCGCGACCTCTTCCGATGGCGTTCTGGACGTTAAACTGGGCGTGCCCAAAGAGATGGGCGGTATGGGTGGAGAAGTCACGAACCCTGAGCAGCTGTTTGCTGCGGGTTACTCTGCCTGCTTCCTGGGCGCGATGAAGTTTGTGGCGGCTCGCGACAAATTTACCCTGCCAAAAGAGGCGTTTATTGAAGGCGAAGTGGGTATCGGCCCGCTGCCGACCGGTTTTGGTATCGAAGCAAAACTGAATATCCACGTTGAAGGGATGGATCCTGCGGAAGCCAAAAAGCTGGTCGATGCGGCGCATATCGTTTGCCCGTACTCTAACGCGACCCGCGGCAACATCGACGTGACCCTGAATATCATCGCGTGATAACTGCCTGATGGCGCTGCGCTTTTCAGGCCTACGACTGTAGCCCCGGTAAGCGCAGCGCCACCGGGGAAATCCCCTCCATCCCCTCCCCTCTCTGTGCTACCATAAGCCCATATCACGCCCGTAGTAATCAGTTGAGTAAGCGTTATGTCCTCCAGAATTCTGACCACCAGCATTGCTGGCATTGATGCCTTTATGCGCGACCCACGCGGTGTGTTGACCCACGCCGAAGGCGGCACGGTTGCGGTTTTTGCCGACAACGCGCCGGCGTTTTACGCAATCACGCCGGAACGTCTGGCGCAGCTTCTGGAGATCGAAGCGCAGATGTCACGTCCGGCAAGCGACGTCACGCTGGATAACCAGTTTTTTGAAGAACCGGTTAATACCCCGCTAACCGTTCCGATGGGCAAATTTGTCCTGTACGCGGGCTGGCAGCCTGACGCAGATTTTCAGCGGCAGGCAGCATTGTGGGGCATTGCGTTAACTCAGCCAGCCACCGCGGAAGAGCTCGCCGCGTTTATCGCCTGGTGGCAGGCGGAAGGCAAAGTGTTCACCCACATTCAGTGGCAGCAAAAGCTCGCGCGTCATCTTCAAATTACCCGCGCCAGTAACAATGGCCAGCCTAAGCGCGATATCAACACGTTTTCAGAACCGGATAAACAGATCCCGAGTGGATTCCGAGGTGCGAAATGAAGAACGTCGGCGACCTGATGAAACGTCTGCAAAAAATGATGCCAGCCAACGTGAAGCCCGCCTTCACCACGGGTGAAGAGCTGCTGGCGTGGCAAAAGGAGCAAGGTAAAATTCGTGCCGCCGCGCTCGCCCGCGAAAACCGGGCGATGAAAATGCAGCGCACCTTTAACCGCTCCGGTATTCGTCCCCTGCATCAGAACTGCTCGTTTGATAACTATAAAATTGAGACCAGCGGGCAGATGAACGCGCTCGCCGCCGCGCGTCAGTACGTAGATGAATTTGACGGCAATATCGCCAGCTTCATTTTTAGCGGCAAGCCGGGCACAGGTAAAAACCACCTCGCGGCCGCCATCTGCAACGAACTGCTTCTGCGCGGTAAATCAGTCCTCATCATCACCGTGGCCGATATCATGTCCGCCATGAAAGACACCTTCAGCAACCGTGAAACCAGCGAAGAGCAGCTTCTTAACGATCTGAGCAATGTCGATCTACTGGTCATCGACGAGATTGGCGTTCAGACCGAATCCCGTTATGAAAAGGTCATCATTAACCAGATAGTCGATCGCCGCTCTTCGTCCAAACGTCCCACCGGCATGCTGACGAACCACAACATTGACGAGATGACCCGCTTACTGGGCGAACGCGTCATGGACCGCATGAAGCTGGGCAACAGTCTGTATGTCATCTTCGACTGGGACAGTTACCGCAGCCGCGTCACCGGCAAAGAGTATTAAGACAGTTCCAGGAATCGCCAGCAGGGCGCAGGTATATACTGGAACCCCTTCCGGCCCAAAACGGACCTTTTTGAGAAAGCCATTATGAAAAAACAGATTCTTATCAGCACCTTTTTAGGCGCGCTGCTGATTACCGGCGCAGCACAAGCGGCTTCGTGGCAGGAGTCCCTGTCAAGCGCCGCGAATGAGCTGACCAAAGAGAGCAGCAGCGCCCAGGGCGGGCTCTCGGCCTCTTCTCTCACCAGCCTGCTGAGCAACAGTTCCCAGAGCCTGAGCGCGGGCACGATGAACAACGCGGCGGGGATTCTGGAATACTGCGCTAAGCAAAAGCTGGCCTCGGTGACCGACGCGCAAAACGTTAAAAACCAGGTGCTGGGTAAACTGGGTCTCGACACGCAGGAGCAAAAAGCGGACACCAGCTATATGGACGGCATTCAGGGCCTGCTTAACGCGCAAAACGGCCAACAGCTGAATCTGAGCACCCTCGGCAACTCCGCCCTGGCAAAACAGGTGAAAACCAAAGCCTGCGATCTGGTGCTGAAACAAGGCGTTAATTTCATCTCCTGACCCGCCCCATTTTCTGCCACAACACGCCGCGTTTAATGCGATAGGCTTGCATCGCGGCGTTAAACGAGCGTTTTTCCTACCTGCCACCGTCTCAGCGTCCGTTTGTCAGGATGCGACCATCCTCATAAAAACGATTTTATAAACCAAATCCTAACAACAGCACACTTTCGTGACACTAAAATTGCAGCTAAACGACATCGCCATTACATTGTCTTACCAAAAATAAACAGTTAGCCAGCGAAGCACCTGGCGTCATGAGGATATGCTGTTGTCAGAATTCATCTCTCTTATCCTTTTTCTGGCTTCCGTCGGCGTTTATGCCTGGAAAGCCGGCCGTAACACCTGGTGGTTTATCGCCACGCTGGTGGTGCTCGGCATTTTTATCGTTTTAAACATTACCTTATACGCCAGCGATTACTTCACCGGCGACGGCATTAACGATGCTGTGCTCTACACCCTGACGAACAGCCTGACGGGCGCGGGAGTAGGTAAATACATCCTTCCGGGGCTGGGACTGATCGTGGCGCTGGTGACGATTTTCGGCGCGCTCGCCTGGGTGCTGCGCCGCCGTCGCCATCTTCCTCACCATCATGGCTACAGCCTGCTGGCGCTTTTCCTGGCGCTGGCCTCCGTTGACGCCAGCCCCGCATTTCATCAGATCACCGAGCTTGTAAAATCCCAGTCGCGCGACGGCGATCCGGACTTCGTGGCCTACTATAAAGAGCCGTCGAAAACGATCGCCAACCCGAAGCTCAACCTGGTCTACATCTACGGTGAAAGCCTGGAGCGCACCTACTTTGATAACGATGCGTTTCCGAACCTCACGCCGGAACTGGGCGCGCTGAAAAACGAAGGCCTCGATTTCAGCCACACCATGCAGTTACCCGGCACGGATTACACTATCGCCGGGATGGTGGCCTCCCAGTGCGGTATCCCGCTGTTCGCACCTTTTGAAGGCAACGCCTCCGCCTCGATGTCGACGTTCTTCCCGCAGAATATTTGCCTGGGCGATATCCTGAAAAACTCCGGCTATGAAAACTACTTTATGCAGGGAGCAAACCTGCGCTTTGCCGGAAAAGATGTGTTCCTGAAATCCCACGGTTTTGACCACCTGTATGGCTCAGAAGAGTTAAAAACGACGGTTGCCGATCCCACCTACCGCAACGACTGGGGCTTCTATGACGATACGGTGCTGGACGAAACCTGGAAGAAATTCGAGGAACTTTCCCGCGCCGGGAAGCGTTTTTCTCTCTTTGCGCTGACGGTAGATACGCACCATCCGGACGGGTTCGTCTCGCGCACCTGTAAGCGAAAAAGCTATGATGTGGACGGCAAAAACAACAAGTCTTTCAGCGCCGTGACCTGTAGCCAGGAGCACATCGCCGCGCTGGTCGAGAAAATCAAAGCCTCGCCGTGGTTTAAAAACACCGTCATCGTCGTATCGTCTGACCATCTGGCAATGAAAAACAGCGCGTGGGACCAGCTCAGCAAGCAGGATCGCAGCAACCTGTTCTTCGTGCTGCGCGGCGACCAGCCGCAGCAGGAGTTAATCGCCACCAAACGCAACTCCATGGATAACGGCGCAACCGTGCTGGACATTCTGGGGGGCGACAACTTTATTGGCCTCGGGCGCAGCACGCTGTCGGGGCAATCCCTGTCGGAAGTGTTCCTCAACATGAAGGAAAAAATTCTCGCCTGGAAGCCCGACATCATCCGCCTGTGGAATTTCCCGAAAGAGATGAAAGACTTCACCGTCGATCGGGATAAAAACACCGTTGCCTTCTCCGGCAGCAATTTCCGCCTGCCGCTGCTGGTGCGCGTGTCGGATAGTCGCGTCGAACCGCTGCCGGAAAGCGAGTATTCCGCGCCGCTGCGCTTCCAGCTGGCCGATTTCGCCCCTCGCGATAACTTCGTCTGGATTGACCGGTGTTACAAAATGGGTCAGCTCTGGTCGCAGCCGCTGGCGCTCTCTACGGACTGGTGCGTCTCTCAGGGCCAGCTTGGCGGGGAGCAAACCGTGCAGCATGTCGACAAAGCCCAGTGGAAAGGCAAAACCGCCTTTAAAGATACGGTGATTGATACGGCTCGCTATCAGCACAACATCGACATGCTGAAAATCGTCGACAACGACATCCGCTATAAAGCGGACAGCTTTATCTTTAACGTGGCCGGCGCGCCCGAAGAGGTGAAGCAGTTTAGCGGCATCTCCCGTCCGGAGTCGTGGGGACGCTGGTCAAACGCGCAGCTGGGCAACGAGGTGAAAATTGAGTACACCCATCCGCTGCCGGAACAATTCGACCTGGTGATCACCGCCAGGGCTTATGGACCCAATGCCAACAAGCCCGTCCCCGTTCGCGTGGGAGATCGGGAGCAGACGTTAACGCTTGGAAACGACGTGAGCACGCACACGCTGCACTTTGAGAATCCTTCGCGCAGCAATACCCTGGTGATCGTACCGCCGGACCCGCAGTCCACCAATGAAGGAAATATTCTCGGCCATTCACCGCGCCAGCTCGGGATCGGCATGGTCGAAATCAAAATCGTCAGCAAAGCGGGTTAAGACGCGTCGCGCCCGGCGTTCTGCCGGGCGCTTATGAAAATAAATAATCCTATAATATTCTTATAAATTAGATTAAAACACTTTATATCAGCCATTTTAATCTATAAATATCCCGCCAAAATCCATATCCGTAAAATTCCAAGCTCCTTAAATCACCACGGAGCGTTACGCACGTTTATCATGCTAACCGGCTATAAGTTCGAATCCATCCGGGCACTGCGCACTGAAAATGTGATTGCCTGGGAGGTATTGTCCACGGCAAAGCCCAACGTCAATCTTGAAGATTACTTTGGCTCGCTGTCGGCGGCGCAGCGTAAAGCGCACTTCTTTGCGCAGCTTCGTCACGCCATGTTTTGCAAGGATGGCGACAAGTATTACCTCAATGCAGCATCGGATTTACTGCTGGAAACGGACTTCCTCGACAGGCTAAAAGAAGAAACCTCGTGCCCGGAGAAACTTGCTATCGAGATCACCGATCTCCATACGATGGTCCAACTCGACGTTACGCAAAGCCAGGCGCTGAGGAAATGCATCGCGACGCTCCATCAGTGGGGGATAGAAGTGTGGGCAGACGATGTCTGCGAAGACCTACTTCCCGACCTGCTGACCAGCCAGATCCGCTTCTGCGGCATCAAAATTGACAAACATACCTTCTGGAACGGACGGACCGAGCAGGCGAAGTTTCTGCATCTCACCCGCGAGTGCAAGCGCGTCGCCAGCAAGGTGCTGATCGAAGGCATCGAAACCGCGGGTGATTTCGCGCTGGCCTGCGCGAGCGCGGCCGATTACGGCCAGGGCTATCTGTGGGGGAGAAAATGACCCCTTTCATTTTGAATGCTGGCGATCGGGTCATCGTTCTGCGCGGCAACGCCTACTTATGGCCTTGCCCCACTTTTTGCTGCCATACCCTGGCGGAATGCCATCAAAAACGCTGCCTGCTGGACGCTCAGTCATTCGCTTTGTAATTGCACTGTTACTCACGTCAGGAAATAAGATCATGAAAATTATTCCCACCGCTGTATGTTGTTCCGCGCTCCTGCTTCCTGCTGCTGCGATCGCCGCAGACAGTACCGCAAGCGCGACGATGCATGTATCACTTGAGGTCGTGAAGTCGTGCACCCTCAAAGCCAACGACCTCAACTTCTCGCGTCACGGCTCCGATGAGTCGAGCGAAATCCTGGCCAAAACGCAGGTCGATATCGTCTGTACCAACGGCACGCCGTTCACCCTCACCGCCACCAGCCCCGACGGCGAAAGCGGCACCTTCTGGCTGAAGCCGGAAAACGGCGAAACCGGGGCGCAGAAGATTGCGTGGAAACTCTTTGCTGACGAAGGCAAACAGAAGCAAATCAACGAGACGACTGGTCTGGACGATACCGGCAACGGTGCGGAACAGGAAGAAACGCTGTATGGCGTCATTGACGCCGGGGCGCTGACAACCGCCCAGGCAGGGAACTACAGCGACGATATCACGTTAAAACTGGAGTACTGATCGTGCGTCGCTACCTTCCCTGCTTCATTCTGTGGCTCATGATGCTGGCGCTGCTGTCGCGCTACGCGCTGGCCGCCACGCTTCAGGTGGCCCCGGTAACACTCGATCTGCAGAGCGACCAGCGGGCAGCGGCGGTCTATCTCACAAACAGTGGGAAAGCGGCCATCAATGCGCAGATTCGGGTATACGAATGGACGCAAAAAAACGGTAAAGATGTGCTGGTGTCCACCGGGGAGGTGGTCACCAGCCCGGCGATGACTTCACTGGCGCCGGGCCAGCAGCAACTGGTGCGCATTATCGTCATGCAGCCCGGCATCCGTGCGCAGGAGCAAAGTTACCGGCTGGTTATTGACGAACTGCCGGACGCCGCGTCCCGTGCCGCCAACCCCTCCGCGGTACACTTCCTGCTGCGCTACTCGATTCCGGTGTTTATTGCCGGGAGCCAGAGCGCGCCCGTCAGCCACGATGCCCTGAGCTGTGAGCAGGCAGACATACCGGCCACTCTCCGCTGCTTTAACGCCGGAAACCGCCACATCCGCCTGAGCCACCTTGAGGCCCTGACGGCCGATGGGAAGGTTGTCGGGTCGATTAAAGGCCTGGCGGGCTATGTGCTCCCGGGACAAACCGCCCTTTTATCGCTCAAGCAGCCCACACGTCACGCGCTCAGCTCGCTGCGCGTCTATCTTAATGATGACCATCATGACAGCCAGATACCCCTGCGCCCGCTCGCTTCTCGCGCTCCTGTTTTGGCTACCGCTCATGCTGTCAGCCCGGACTGAGCCCGCCGACACCGTGCAATGGCTGGCCATTACCGTGAACCACGCCCCGCGAGGCGAGCTATGGGCCTGCCGGGTGGTGGATAATGCGCTATGGATAAGCCGCAGCGACATGAAAAAGCTGGGGCTTCACGCCCCGGACGATCGCGCAGAGTGGGTTGAGCTGACCTCCCTGCCGGGCCTGAACGTCAATCTCGACGTGCTGTCCCAGCAGGTGTCGATTACCGCAGAGGCAGACGCGCTCGAGGGCCAGCAGCATCTGACCGTCTCAAGGCCCACGCCGATGTACCGCTATCCTGATGCGCAGCCCGTCAACGCCTATACGCTCGGATATGCGCTCTACGCCAGCGACGTGCAAGGGAAGCGCCAGCTTAACGCCCAGACCATGCTGACCGCGTCCGGTGGGCTACCCGGAACGTTCAGCAGCAGTTTTTCAAGCCATGTCGGGGAGGAAAACAGCGCCGGTCGACCGACCCATACGCGTCTCGAAACCCGCTGGCAGTGGGACAACACCGACTCGCTGACCACGCTGGCGCTGGGCGACAGCGTCACCACCGGCACCGGCTGGAGCCGACAGGTACGCTTTGGCGGGCTGCACTGGGCACGTAACTTTGAGCTCAATCCCCAGCTCAATACCGAACCGCGCAGCCGCTACAGCGACACGGCCGTGCTGCCTTCCACGGTCGATTTGTATATCGACGGCCTTAAGCAGAGCAGCCAGCGCGTCACGCCGGGAGACTTTCTACTGGATACCCTGCCCTCCTTCACCGGAAGCGGACAGGCGGAGGTGGTCATTACCGATATCAACGGCCAGCGTCGCACCGTACAGCTCGACCTCTACGGCGCGCCGGGCATGCTGGCGGAAGGGTTCAGCAGCGGTTCGCTGGACATCGGCTGGATGCGCGAAAACTACGCCCTGCGCTCCGACGACTATGCCGCCTCGCCGCTGCTGGACGCGGGCTGGCGCTATGGGGTGAATAATAGCCTGACGCTAGCGCTGCATACGGAACAGCAGCGCAGGCTGCGCAACGTGGGTATGGGCACTGACTGGCTGGTCTCTCCCGCCGTGGGGGTGGTCAGCAAGCACGTTGCCGTGAGCGACAGCCCTTACGGTCAGGGCGTTCAGTGGGGCCTTGGCTGGCAGTGGAACGGCAGGGGAACGAGCATTTCTGCCAGCACCGTCCGTACCGAGGCGGATTTCGCCGACAACGCCCGCATGAGCGGTGCCGCGCCCGTCAGACGCAGCGACAGCGTTTGGGTAAGCCAGTCCATCCCCCACTTCGGTACCGTGGGCGCGGGCTGGGTACAGCAGAACATTCAGGGCAGCACAGAGCGTTACCTCAACGCCTCCTGGTCGGTATCGCTGCCGGCACACATCTCCACCACGCTGAGCTACACCCGCTCGTTTACGGACGCGTCGAGCCACGTTCAGTTGCTGCTTTCCGTCCCATTGGGTCGCGAGGACACGCTCTCCGCTCAGGTCAGCCGGGATACGCCGCGCATGGATTACCGCCACCAGCCGGACGATGAGGCCGGCGGCTGGTCATGGGAGCTGGGCCAGGGCTTCGGCGAACGACGTGAAAGATATGCGGACCTCGGCTACCTGGGCCGAGCGGGCGAATGGCACGTTGGGCTGCAGCAAGGTGCCAACCAGGGCAACCAGTACGCCTCCGCCGAAGGCAGCCTGACGCTGCTGGACGGCAGCCTGTACCCGCTGCGCTACATCCAGCAGGGCATGGCGCTGGTGTCCACCCACGGCATTGGGCACGTACCGGTAATGCTGGAAAACCGCCCGGCCGGTGAAACGGATGAAGACGGTTATCTCCTGCTAACCGACCTGCCGCGCTACCACAACAGCAAAGTCAGCATTAACCCGCTCGATCTGCCCGCCGATGTGATCGCCCCTGTTACCGACATGCATGCCAGACCGGGCAACAGCAGCGCGGTGAAAGTCGAGTTTAACGTCCATCACGCCGTCACGGTTCAGGCCCGGCTGGTCGACAGCCGCCGCAGGCCGCTCCCGCTGGGCAGCATCGTGTCAACGCCGCAGGGTGCCACCATCGTGGGACGCGACGGCTTTATCTGGCTTGAAGATCCGCCCCTGCCGGGCGAACTGGTGGTTAAGACCGGTGAGGGAGAGTGCCGGGTCACGCTTCCGGCGCCCCGTACCGCGTCATCTATACAGAATATCGGAGAACAACTGTGTCATTAAGAGCGCCGTTATTATTGCTGCTCGTCCTGTCCGTGAAGGCGATGGCGGCAGCCTGCTGGATAACCTCCATGCCCGCCATTAACTTTGGCAACGTCGTGGCGGGCAATACCACCTCCGTCAACACCGAGGTCAAATTTAGCTGCCAGGCCGACAACGAGGGCAGGACGGAATATATTAACGTCTGCCTGAGCAGCGTAGACGCCCCGCCCTTTGAGATGATCTCCCAGGGAGATCAGGAGGGGAAACAGTACACCCTCCTCTTCCGCCTGCTTAACGGCGCAGCGCGCTCTCAGGAGCTGGGGCCTGCCAGCAACGGGAACCTGATTCAGCAGACCCTCGCCGCGGAAAGCAATGCCAACGTCAGCGGTACCTTTCCGCTTATCGCTACCATTCCGCCAGGGCAAAGCCAGCTTCCGGCCTATCACTATTACAACTACAACATGAATCTGCGCATCGCCTGGCACAGCGCCCTGCGCCAGGACGCGCTGCAAAACTGCTCGGACGGTTCCGCAGAGGGGGAGCAGGTGCAGGGCGGCACCAGCGCTCAGGCCGAAATCAGCCAGGGGTGCTACATCGAGCGCGTGACGCCGCTTAACTTCGGCACGCTGACCAGCACCGCTACCCTGAGCCCGACGCGATCCTCCGCCACCCTCACCACGCGCTGTCCGGCCGGAACCGCGTTCACCCTTGCCATGGGAAAAGGCAACCATGCCAGCGGTAACCAGCGGCAGCTCTGCAACAGCGAGGGTCATTGCCTGCGCTACGGTCTCTGGCAGGATGAGGCGGCCACGCAACGCTGGGGAGATCAAAGCAGCGGCGATGCGCTGCAGGTCACCAACCCTGCAGGCGGCACCCAGAACTACACCGTTTACGGCGAGGTCCCGGCACAGCCGCTAACCAATACCGGGGAGTTTATTGATGACGTGATTATCACGCTGACTTATTAAATCACCCAAAAACCTGTCTGGATCAATGTTATCGGTAACAGTGGCGTTAAAATAGCCAGCAATGCAGCCTTGAGGGCGTAAGCCTTTTTTCATTCATTATCTCTGTTTTTATTACAACAACTTATGAAATACCTGCTTGCTGACGCCATCGTCTATAACGACGAGGACGGCTCTGTTTCTCTTATCAATGCGCCGGTTGAGGATGCGCAGCTCCTCACCTGCACGGCCAATACCATCATGAGGCTGCTGGTTCAGCATCACGGGAACGTGGTCGAACGGGAAACCTTTCTCCAGGAAGTCTGGGATCGGCGAGGGCTCCAGGGGTCTAACAACTCCTTAAATCAGTACATCAGCATTCTGCGCAAGATGCTGGCGACCCTGCTTCCCGACGCGCTGTTTATCGTTACCGTACCGAAAACGGGCTTTATGCTCAGCGCAGACGTCACCGTCACTCCGCTGGAGGAGGCCCCCCCGATCGCCAAAACGGTGAAACCTGCATGGCGCGTTCGCCCGGAATGGCTGTTCTGCGGCGCGCTCACGCTGGTCGTCGTTGCGCTAAGCATCTGGATCGCGCTCATCAAGCCAGACGCCCCGCAGCGGGAGATCCATCTGCTGACGCATATCGGCACCTGTCCGGTTTACACCTTTACGCCGCTGGCGGACGTGTTTCACGGGAAGGCGATTACGCTCGCGCAAACGCTTCAAAAGGACGGTCACCTTCCGTGCCTGAAAAATTCGATTTTCTACATGCACATTCAGAGAACGCTTTTCTACGGCCACGAAGGGCGGCTGGTGCTCTCCCAATGCTCCCTCACGCGGGGTAAAGCCAGCGCCTGTCGTACGCTTTACTATTACGAGTGGTGATATGAGACAGAAAAAAGTTTGGCTAATCCTGATCCTCAACCTGCTGCTGCTGGGCACCGCGCTGGCGTGGTATTTTCACACGCCTCCGCTGTCGGTAACCTGCGACGGAAACCTGACGTTTACCGACGAGCGCGACAGCCACAATTTCACCTTTGACGGTGAGGTCATTATGCGCTTTCACCCCGACAAAACGGGGTACATCACGGTTAACGGCAACGTGGTGAATGCCCCGCGCAGCTGGGAGGTTTCTCGCCAGGAGATGTTTAAATGGCGTCACGTGGAGGACGAACTGTATGAGATCGTCATTCAAAAAGTGGAGCGCTTTAGCCATGACGCGATGCCGCCCGGGGTCTTTGAAAAATACGTTGCCGGCCTGACGCTGGGCAATAAAAGGCTTCTGACGATAGAGCGCACGCCGGAAGACGCGCTGGTGATCAGCAATTTTTATTCGCCGGTGCTGATCTGCTCGAAATAATGTCGACGGGTCAGGCTATACTTGCCGCCATGACTATTCGCATTCGCCCCACCACCCTCAGCGACGTTGCCGCCCTGTCCGCCATTGAACGCGCGGCGGCCGGGCGATTCCGCGACATCCCGGAACTCGCCTGGCTTGCCGACGGCGAGGTCATTCCCGCTGAGCAACACCTCGACTATGCCGAACGCGGGCTCAGCTGGCTGGCGCTGGCAAACGACCAGCCCGTTGGGTTTGTCCTTGCCGAAGCCCATCCGTCATCACTGTTTATTGTCGAACTCTCGGTTGATCTGAACTGGCAGGGAAAAGGGATTGGCAGACAGCTCATCGCCTGCGTGGCAGATTGCGCCCGTAAAAGGGGGCTGACCGCGCTGACGCTGACGACGTTCCGGGACGTACCGTGGAATGCGCCCTTCTATGCGCGGCTGGGGTTTGAAATGATGACGAGGCTGACGCCTGAATTGCGTGAAAAACGCGAAGAAGAGACGGCGCACGGTTTAGCGTATGACTCCCGCTGCGCCATGCGCCTGCCTCTGTAATATCGCCCGGTGGCGCTGCGCTTACCGGGCCTACAAAACCCTGAACAGTGGGCCGGGTAAGGCGCAGCCGCCACCCGGCACAACGCACGGCGTTAGAACGTTTCCCAGTTATCACCTGCATCGGCAGTCGCGGTTTTACGCGTCATTACCGGTGCGGCAACGGCTTTCGCCGAAGCGAACTCGCGCGCCTTCATCTGCTCTTGCTGAATGCGGAACACTGCCACGGCCTGCGTCAGACGGCTCGCCTGCTCTTCCAGCGCCGCCGCCGCTGCGGCTGACTCTTCTACCAGCGAGGCGTTCTGCTGGGTCACGCGGTCCATCTCTGCCACCGCCAGGCCCACCTGGTCGATACCGCGGCTCTGCTCGTCGGACGCAGAGGCAATCTCGCCCATGATATCGGTCACGCGGGTCACCGCGTTCACGATCTCACCCATGGTTTCACCGGCGCTTTCCACCAGCGTTGAACCCACTTCCACGCGTCCCACGGAGTCTTCAATCAGGCTCTTGATCTCACGTGCTGCCTGAGCGCTGCGCTGGGCCAGGTTACGCACTTCCCCTGCCACCACCGCAAATCCACGGCCCTGTTCGCCCGCACGCGCCGCTTCTACCGCCGCGTTCAGCGCCAGGATGTTGGTCTGGAAGGCAATGCCGTCGATCACGCTGATGATATCGGCAATTTTCTGCGAACTGCCCGCGATGTCACGCATGGTTTGCACCACGTTGTCCACCACCTTGCCGCCCTTCTGCGCGGTTTCAGACGCGCTTAGCGCCAGGTGGCTCGCCTGACGGGCGTTCTCGGCGTTCTGCTTAACGGTCGCCGTCAGCTGCTCCATGCTGGCAGCGGTCTCTTCCAGGGAAGCGGCCTGCTGTTCAGTACGGGAAGAGAGGTCGTTATTGCCCATCGCGATTTCGCTCGCGCCGCTATAGATAGCGTTCGCGCCGTTACGCACGTCGCCCACGGTACGCACCAGTTCGCCCTGCATATGACGCAGCGAGTCGGCCAGTTCGCCCATCTCGTTAGAGCCTTCCACGTCGATGCGCTTCACCAGGTCGCCGCTGGCGATGTGGCGGATATTGTCAATGAGACGCGTCAGCGGAGAGATCAGCGCCTGCTTGATACCCAGCCAGACGGCCACGATCACCACCAGCACGGCAACCAGCACGCTGATCAGCACCCAGATAGCCTGAGTGTAAGAGCTGTTGCTGTCTTCAACCGCCATCTGGTACAGCTTGTCGTTCTGCTGCAGGTAGCTCACGTACTGCTTCTCGAATCCATCCTGGTAGCTCTGGGTCGGCTGGTCGAAGAAGGCGTTGATTTTGCCCGCCCCCAGCAGCTGAATTAGCTCAGCCAGCGCACCGTGGTAGATATCGTAGTTACGTTTAATTTCCAGCGCAGCGGCGTCGCTCTGACGCGGGTCGCGCGGCAGGGCTTCATAGTCAGCCCAGTTTTTTTCCGCCTGTTTCAGCGAGGCAGACGCAATCTGCATCAGATCGTTAACGGTCGCGCCGCTGCCGATATTGTTCTGATCCATCATGTAGCGGATGCCCGCGCGGTTCAGGGTATTACGGGTTTGCAGCAGCGCAACCCAGCTCCCGTTAAGGGTGGATTGTTGCTGACGAATGGTTTGCAGGACGGTGAAATTCTCTTTGTCATTCTTCAGAGCATTAAAGAAAAGACCACCGGATGTGAGTTGTAAAAGGCCAAATATCGCTAAAACCAGCATTAAGCTGGTGACAATCTTGATACGGTTTAACATGTTTTCTCTTTCCTCAGACAGATACAGAATTTTCGGCCTGGAAAGGGAAAACTTTACGAAAATCATCCTGGAATTTGTGGTTTTTACTCTTCTTCCCGCGCTGCGTTATGCCGGTTCCCGAGTTCAATAAACTCTTCCAGCAGCGCCGTCAGCTGCTTCATCTTCTCCGGGGTGTATTCCGCCTCAATCTGCTGATACGCCTCTTCCACCTGCGCCTGGGCGTGCTCGTACAGCGCATTTCCCTCTTTGGTCAGCGACACGTACAGCTTGCGCTGGTCGTTCACCGGCTTTAAGCGCAGCACCAGGCCGTCGCGCTCCATGCGCGTCAGAATGCCGGTCAGGCTCGGGCGCAGAATACAGGTGCGAAACGCCAGATCGTGAAAATCCATCGACGGATGTTCAGCCAGCACGCGCACGATGCGCCACTGCTGCTCGGTGAGGTTATGCCGCTTCACAATCGGACGGAAGTACGACATCGCCGCTTCCCGCGCCTGCAAAAGCGCGATGGTTAATGAATCATGCATAGCCTCTCCCCTTCACATCATTAACAAGTAAACGATTCATAAAAGATGTTTTTATAAACAACACGTTTCCTGCCAGAAAGTCTAACAGAAACCATTCTGTTTTATTAAGCAACTGATTTACATAGCATTAAAATCCAACATGTAAATTTATTGTTATTCATATCACAAATTCTTCACTTCTGATTGCGAAATAAACAGCAAAAGCATAAAAACAGATCATTAACATATTAATGAAATCATAACCCGGACCGTCGGGGTGAGGAGTAGGTGAATGAAAGGTACCGTATTTGCCGTCGCGCTGAACCACCAGAGTCAGCAAGCAGCCTGGGCTGAGGCGTTTGAAAAAGCCCCTTACAACACGCCGCCAAAAACGCCGGTGTGGTTTATCAAACCGCACAACACGGTGATTCGCGCGGGCGAGCCCATTCCTTTCCCGCAGGGGGAAACGGTGTTAAGCGGCGCGACGGTGGCGCTGGTTGTGGGTAAAACCGCCAGCAGGGTGCGCGTAGAGGACGCCGCGGCCTACATCGCGGGGTACGCGCTGGCCAACGAGGTGAGCCTGCCGGAAGAGAGCTTCTACCGTCCGGCCATTAAGGCCAAATGCCGGGACGGCTTTTGCCCGCTTGGCGAGCTGGCCGCCGTTGATAACGTCGACAACCTGACCATTATCACCGAGATCAACGGCCGCGAAGCGGACCACTGGAACACCGCCGATCTGCAGCGCAGCGCCGCCGAACTGCTGAGCGCCCTGAGCGAATTCGCCACCCTCAATCCCGGCGATGCGATCCTGCTCGGTACGCCGCAAAGCCGCGTGGAGATCCGCCCGGGCGATCGCGTGCGGATTCTGGCGGAAGGTTTCCCACCGCTGGAAAACCCGGTGGTGAACGAGCGCGACGTTGCCCTTTCCCACCGCACGCCTGAACACGCCACGCTGTTCGCCCTCGGTCTTAACTACGCCGATCATGCCAGCGAGCTGGACTTCAAGCCGCCCACCGAGCCGCTGGTGTTTATCAAAGCGCCGAACACCTTCAATGGCGACAACCAGACCTCGGTGCGCCCGAACAATATCGAATACATGCACTACGAGGCGGAGCTGGTGGTGGTTATCGGTAAAACCGCGCGTAAGGTGAGCGAAGCCGAGGCGATGGAGTATGTCGCGGGCTACACGGTCTGCAACGACTACGCCATCCGCGACTACCTGGAAAATTACTACCGCCCGAACCTGCGGGTCAAAAGCCGCGACGGATTAACCCCCATCAGCCCGAACATCGTGCCGAAAGAAGCCATTCCCGATCCGCATAACTTAACCCTGCGCACCTTCGTCAACGGCGAACTGCGTCAGGAAGGCACCACCGCCGATCTCATTTTCAGCATTCCTTACCTGATTGCGTATCTGAGCGATTTTATGACCCTACAGCCGGGCGACATGATCGCCACCGGCACGCCGAAGGGGCTGTCCGACGTGGTGCCGGGCGATGAAGTGGTGGTGGAAGTGGAAGGCGTGGGCCGCCTGGTGAACCGGATTGTCAGCGAGGAGACTGCAAAATGAAAAAGATTAACCACTGGATCAACGGTAAAAACGTCGCCGGAAGCGAGTACTTCCATACCACTAACCCGGCCTCCGGCGAGGTATTAGCGGAAGTCGCCTCCGGCGGTGAAGCGGAAATTCATCAGGCCGTTGCCGCCGCTAAAGAGGCGTTCCCGAAATGGGCCAACCTGCCGATGAAGGAGCGCGCGCGCCTGATGCGTCGCCTGGGGGATCTGATCGACCAGAACGTGCCCGAGATCGCCGCCATGGAAACCGCCGACACCGGCCTGCCGATCCACCAGACCAAAAATGTGCTCATCCCGCGCGCCTCGCACAACTTCGAGTTCTTCGCCGAAGTGTGCCAGCAGATGAACGGCAAAACCTACCCGGTCGACGACAAAATGCTCAACTACACCCTGGTGCAGCCGGTGGGCGTCTGCGCGCTGGTGTCGCCGTGGAACGTGCCGTTTATGACCGCCACCTGGAAGGTCGCGCCGTGCCTGGCGCTGGGCAACACCGCGGTGCTGAAGATGTCTGAACTCTCGCCGCTGACCGCCGACCGTCTGGGCGAGCTGGCGCTGGAGGCGGGCATTCCGGCGGGCGTGTTGAACGTGGTGCAGGGCTACGGGGCGACGGCAGGCGACGCGCTGGTGCGCCACCACGACGTGCGCGCCGTCTCCTTCACCGGCGGCACCGCCACCGGGCGCAACATCATGAAAAACGCCGGGCTGAAGAAATATTCCATGGAGCTGGGCGGCAAATCCCCGGTGCTGATTTTTGAAGATGCGGACATCGAACGCGCGCTGGACGCCGCGCTGTTCACCATCTTCTCCATCAACGGCGAGCGCTGCACCGCGGGCTCGCGCATCTTCATCCAGCAGAGCATCTACCCGGAGTTCGTCAAGCGCTTCGCCGAACGCGCCAATCGCCTTCGCGTGGGCGATCCGACCGATCCGAACACCCAGATTGGCGCGCTCATCAGCCAGCAGCACTGGGAGAAAGTCTCCGGCTATATCCGCCTCGGCATCGAGGAAGGCGCCACCCTGCTGGCGGGCGGCCCGGACAAACCGGTCGATCTGCCTGTACACCTGAAAGGCGGCAACTTCCTGCGCCCGACGGTGCTGGCGGACGTCGACAACCGCATGCGCGTGGCGCAGGAGGAGATCTTCGGGCCGGTGGCCTGCCTGCTGCCGTTTAAGGACGAGGCGGAAGGCCTGCGCCTGGCGAACGACGTGGAGTACGGCCTGGCGTCATACATCTGGACCCAGGACGTCAGCAAGGTGCTCCGTCTGGCGCGCAGCATTGAAGCGGGCATGGTGTTCGTGAACACCCAGAACGTGCGCGACCTGCGCCAGCCGTTTGGCGGCGTGAAGGCCTCCGGCACCGGCCGCGAGGGCGGCGAGTACAGCTTTGAAGTGTTCGCGGAGATGAAGAACGTCTGCATCTCCATGGGCGACCATCCGATTCCAAAATGGGGGATCTGACAATGGGCAAGCTAGCGTTAGCGGCAAAAATCACCCACGTGCCGTCGATGTATCTTTCCGAGCTGCCGGGGAAAAACCACGGCTGCCGCCAGTCGGCCATCGACGGGCATAAAGAGATCAGCAAGCGCTGCCGCGAGCTGGGCGTGGACACCATCATCGTGTTCGACACCCACTGGCTGGTAAACAGCGCATACCACATCAACTGTGCGGATCATTTTTCAGGCGTCTATACCAGCAACGAGCTGCCGCACTTTATCCGCGACATGACCTACGACTACGACGGCAACCCGGAGCTCGGGCAGCTGATCGCCGACGAAGCGGTGAAGCTCGGCGTGCGCGCCAAGGCGCACAACATCCCGAGCCTCAAGCTGGAGTACGGCACGCTGGTGCCGATGCGCTACATGAACGCGGATAAGCACTTCAAAGTGATCTCCATCTCCGCGTTCTGCACGGTTCACGATTTCGCCGACAGCCGCAGGCTGGGCGAGGCCATCGTCAGCGCCATCGAAAAGTACGACGGCACCGTGGCGGTGCTCGCCAGCGGCTCGCTCTCGCACCGCTTTATCGACGACCAGCGTGCGGAAGAAGGGATGAACAGCTACACCCGCGAGTTCGACCGTCAGATGGACGAGCGGGTGGTCAAGCTGTGGCGCGAAGGCCAGTTTAAAGAGTTTTGCAGCATGCTGCCGGAGTACGCCGACTACTGCTACGGCGAGGGGAACATGCACGACACGGTGATGCTGCTGGGGATGCTGGGCTGGGATAAATACGACGGCAAGGTGGAGTTCCTCACCGAGCTGTTCGCCAGCTCCGGCACCGGCCAGGTCAACGCCGTTTTCCCGCTTCCCGCATAAGGAGTTGTTATGCCGCACTTTATTGCTGAATGTACCGACAACATCCGCGCGCAGGCCGACCTGCCGGGGCTGTTCGCCAAAGTGAACGAGGCGCTGGCCGCCACGGGCATCTTCCCGCTCGGCGGCATCCGCAGCCGCGCCTACTGGCTTGACACCTGGCAGATGGCGGACGGTAAGCATGATTACGCCTTTGTGCATATGACGCTGAAGATCGGCGCCGGGCGCAGCCTGGAGAGCCGGAAAGCCGTGGGGGAGATGCTGTTTGCGCTGATCAAAACCCACTTCGCGGCGCTGATGGCAAGCCGATATCTGGCGCTGTCGTTGGAGATAGACGAACTGCATCCGACGCTCAATTACAAACAAAACAACGTGCACGCGCTCTTTCGCTGAGGTCTTTTATGCTGGACAAACACACCCATACCCTGATCGCCCACCGCCTGCATCAGGCGGAACAGTCCCGGGAGCAGATCCGCGCGATCTCGCTGGAGTACCCGGAGATCACCATCGAAGACGCCTACGCCGTACAGCGCGAATGGGTGAGCCTGAAAATTGCCGAAGGCCGCGTGCTGAAAGGCCATAAGATTGGCCTCACCTCGAAAGCGATGCAGGCCAGCTCGCAAATCAGCGAGCCGGACTACGGCGCGCTGCTGGACGACATGTTCTTCCACGACGGTAGCGACATCCCCGTCGACCGCTTTATCGTCCCGCGTATCGAAGTGGAGCTGGCCTTCGTGCTGGCAAAACCGCTGCGCGGCCCGAACTGCACGATCTTCGACGTCTACAACGCCACGGATTACGTCATTCCCGCCCTGGAGCTGATCGACGCCCGCTGCCACAACGTTGACCCGGAGACCCAGCGCCCGCGCAAGGTGTTCGACACCATCTCCGATAACGCCGCCAACGCCGGGGTGATCCTCGGCGGTCGTCCGATTAAGCCCGACGCGCTGGATCTGCGCTGGATCTCCGCCCTGCTCTACCGCAACGGCGTGATCGAAGAGACCGGCGTCGCCGCGGGCGTGCTTAACCACCCGGCGAACGGCGTGGCATGGCTGGCCAACAAGCTCGCGCCGTACGACGTGCAGCTTGAGCCCGGACAAATCATCCTCGGCGGCTCGTTTACCCGTCCGGTTGCCGCCAGCAGAGGCGACACCTTCCATGTTGACTACGGCAACATGGGCTCCATCAGCTGCCGCTTTGTATAAGGAGGCGACCATGCAAAACGCATTCAAAGCGGCGCTGAAGGCGGGCCGCCCGCAAATCGGTTTATGGCTGGGGCTGACCAGCAGCTACAGCGCCGAGCTGCTGGCCGGGGCCGGTTTTGACTGGCTGCTGATCGACGGCGAGCACGCGCCGAACAGCGTGCAGACCGTGTTAACTCAGTTACAGGCTATCGCCCCCTATCCCAGCCAGCCGGTAGTGCGCCCGTCGTGGAACGATCCGGTGCAGATCAAGCAGTTGCTGGACATAGGCGCGCAAACCCTGCTGGTGCCGATGGTGCAAAACGCTGACGAGGCGCGGCTGGCGGTAAGCGCCACCCGCTACCCGCCTGCGGGCATTCGCGGCGTCGGCAGCGCCCTGGCGCGCGCGTCGCGCTGGAACCGCATCCCGGATTACCTGCATCAGGCTAACGACGCCATGTGCGTGCTGGTGCAGATCGAAACCCGCGAGGCGCTGAAAAACCTGCCGCAGATCCTGGACGTGGAAGGCGTCGACGGCGTGTTTATCGGCCCGGCGGATCTGAGCGCCGACATGGGCTTTGCCGGCAACCCGCAGCATCCGGAGGTGCAGGCCGCTATTGAGCAGGCGATCGCGCAGATCCTCAGCGCGGGCAAAGCGCCCGGCATCCTGATGGCGAATGAACAGCTGGCGAAACGCTATCTCGGCCTCGGCGCATTGTTTGTGGCGGTCGGTGTGGATACCACCCTGCTCGCCCGCAGCGCCGAAGCGCTGGCGGCCCGCTTTACCGACGTCACCACAGCAGTTGATAACAATAAATCCGTCTACTAAACGTACGATGTGGAGCGCAACATGACGACCTCAACCCTGCATAATAAAGATGTAGAACATCGCGCAATAAATAAGCTGTTCCGTCGTTTGATCGTGTTTCTCTTTATCCTGTTTGTTTTCTCGTTTCTCGATCGCATCAACATCGGCTTTGCCGGGCTGACGATGGGCAAAGATCTGGGCCTCACGTCGACCATGTTTGGCCTGGCCGCGACGCTGTTTTACGTCACCTACGTGCTGTGCGGGATCCCCAGCAACATCATGCTGGCGAAGGTCGGCGCACGCCGCTGGATCGCCGGGATCATGGTGGTGTGGGGCATCGCCTCCACCTGCACCATGTTCGCCACCAGCCCCGAAACGCTTTACGTCCTGCGCATGCTGGTTGGCATTGCGGAAGCCGGTTTCCTGCCAGGGATTTTGGTCTATCTCACCTGGTGGTTCCCGGCCTATCACCGCGCCCGCGCCAACGCGCTGTTTATGATCGCCATGCCGGTGACCATGATGCTTGGCTCGATCCTCTCCGGGTATATTCTGGCGATGGACGGGCTGTGGAACCTGAAGGGCTGGCAGTGGCTGTTTCTGCTGGAGGGGTTGCCGTCGGTGGTGCTCGGCGTGGTGACCTGGTTTTACCTCAACGACACGCCGGATCAGGCCACCTGGCTGGATGAGGACGAAAAGCAGGCGCTGAAAACGATGATCGCGCGCGAGCAGGAGGTCGCCATCGCCCAATCCGTCACGCCGCGCTCGACGCTGCGCGAGGTGCTTACGCCCGCCGTGCTGCTCTACACGCTGGCCTACTTCTGTCTGACCAATACGCTGAGCGCGATCAACATCTGGACGCCGCAGATCCTGCAAAGCTTCAACACCGGCAGCAGCAATATCGTGATTGGCCTGCTGGCGGCGATCCCGCAGTTTTGTACCATCCTCGGGATGATCTGGTGGAGTCGCCGCTCCGACAGGCTGAAAGAGCGAAAAAAGCACACCATCCTGCCGTACCTGTTTGCCGCGGCGGGATGGATGCTGGCCTCCGTGACCGATCACAGCCTGATCCAGCTGCTTGGCATCATCATGGCCTCAACCGGATCGTTTACCGCCATGGCGATATTCTGGACCACGCCGGACCAGGTTATTAGCCTGCAGTCACGCGCGGTGGCGCTGGCGGTGATCAACGCCATCGGTAACGTCGGATCCGCAGTCAGCCCGCTGCTGATTGGGATCCTGCGCGACGCGACCGGCAGCTTCAGCTCCGGGCTGTGGTTTGTGGCGGGTCTGCTGGTGGTCGGCGCGCTGGTGCTGACGCGCATCCCGATGACGCAGCGGGTTCAACAGAGGAACGATCATGTGCCAGAGCCCTATCGCCAACATTGATATCAGCAAGGAGTACGACGAAAGTCTGGGCACCGACGACGTGCACTATCAGTCGTTCGCCCGCATGGCGGCCTTTTTTGGCCGCGATATGCAGGCGCATCGTCACGACCAGTATTTTCAGATGCACTTTCTCGATACCGGACAGATTGAACTCCAGCTCGACGACCACCGCTATTCGGTGCAGGCGCCGCTATTTGTGCTGACGCCGCCGTCGGTGCCGCACGCGTTTATCACCGAATCCGACAGCGACGGGCACGTGCTGACGGTGCGCGAGGATCTCATCTGGCCGCTATTAGAAGTGCTCTACCCCGGCACGCGGGAAGCGTTTGGCCTGCCGGGGATCTGTCTGTCGCTTGCCGACAAACCTGACGAACTGGCGGCGCTGAAGCACTACTGGCTGCTCATCGCCCGGGAATCCACGGCGCAGCTGCCGGGCCGTGAGCATACGCTGGTCCTGCTGGCGCAGGCGGTATTTACCCTGCTGCTGCGCAACGCGAAGCTCGACGACCACGCGTCAGGCGGCATGCGCGGCGAGCTGAAGCTGTTCCAGCGCTTTACCCAGCTGATCGACACCCACTATCACCAGCACTGGACGGTGCCGGAATATGCCAGCGAGCTGCACCTGACCGAATCCCGCCTGACGGACATCTGCCGCCGCTTCGCCAACCGCTCGCCGAAACGGCTGATCTTCGACCGGCAGCTGCGCGAGGCCAGGCGCCTGCTGCTGTTTTCCGACAGCGCGGTCAGCGAGATTGCCTGGCAGCTGGGATTTAAGGATCCAGCCTACTTCGCCCGGTTTTTCAATCGCCTGACGGGCTGCTCGCCCAGCGCGTATCGGGCGCAGAAAGTACCGGTTTCCTGAGCGCATCGCGGTATGTAGGGCGGGTAAGCGCAGCGCCACCCGCCAAAAAGCCGCACAGATCACAAAACCACATCCCACCCGAAAAGTACCCGCCGTTGCCCCAAACGTCCCTTCACGTTCCGCCTCTCTCACGCTTCAATTAAACAACAAAAACAAAACATAAATTTAACAACCATCTTCCGATACGAGGTCCCTATGAAGCCTGAAGAATTCCGCGCTGATGCCAAACGTCCGTTAACCGGCGAAGAGTATTTAAAAAGTCTGCAGGACGGTCGTGAGATTTATATCTACGGCGAGCGCGTTAAGGACGTCACCACCCACCCGGCGTTTCGCAATGCGGCGGCGTCCATCGCCCAGATGTACGACGCCCTGCACAAGCCGGACATGCAGGACACGCTGTGCTGGGGCACCGACACCGGCAGCGGCGGCTACACCCACAAATTTTTCCGCGTGGCGAAAAGCGCCGACGACCTGCGCCAGCAGCGCGACGCCATCGCCGAGTGGTCGCGCCTGAGCTACGGCTGGATGGGCCGCACGCCGGACTACAAAGCGGCGTTCGGCTGCGCGCTGGGAGCGAACCCTGCCTTCTACGGTCAGTTCGAGCAGAACGCCCGGAACTGGTACACCCGCATTCAGGAAACCGGCCTGTACTTTAACCACGCCATCGTCAACCCGCCGATCGACCGCCACAAGCCGGCGGACGAGGTGAAGGACGTCTACATCAAGCTGGAGAAAGAGACCGATGCCGGGATTATCGTCAGCGGTGCGAAAGTCGTCGCAACCAACTCGGCGTTGACCCACTACAACATGATCGGTTTTGGCTCCGCGCAGGTGATGGGCGAAAACCCGGACTTCGCGCTGATGTTCGTCGCGCCGATGGATGCCGAAGGCGTGAAGCTGATCTCCCGCGCCTCGTACGAGATGGTGGCAGGCGCAACCGGCTCCCCGTATGACTACCCGCTCTCCAGCCGCTTCGACGAGAACGACGCGATCCTGGTGATGGATAACGTGCTGATCCCGTGGGAAAACGTGCTGATCTACCGCGATTTCGACCGCTGCCGTCGCTGGACGATGGAGGGCGGCTTCGCCCGCATGTACCCGCTGCAGGCCTGCGTACGTCTGGCGGTGAAGCTCGACTTCATCACCGCCCTGCTGAAGAAATCCCTGGAGTGCACCGGTACCCTGGAGTTCCGCGGCGTGCAGGCGGATCTCGGTGAAGTAGTGGCCTGGCGCAATATGTTCTGGGCGCTGAGCGACTCCATGTGCTCCGAAGCCACGCCGTGGGTGAACGGCGCGTACCTGCCGGACCACGCGGCGCTGCAAACCTACCGCGTGATGGCCCCGATGGCCTACGCGAAGATCAAGAACATCATCGAACGCAACGTGACCTCCGGGCTGATTTATCTGCCGTCCAGCGCGCGGGACCTGAACAACCCGCAGATCGACCAGTATCTGGCGAAGTACGTGCGCGGCTCCAACGGAATGGATCACGTCGAACGCATCAAGATTTTGAAACTGATGTGGGACGCCATCGGCAGCGAGTTTGGGGGTCGTCACGAGTTGTACGAAATCAACTACTCCGGCAGCCAGGATGAGATCCGCCTGCAGTGTCTGCGTCAGGCGCAAAGCTCCGGGAATATGGACAAGATGATGGCAATGGTCGACCGCTGCATGTCCGAGTACGACCAGCACGGCTGGACCGTGCCGCACCTGCACAACAACAGCGATATCAACATGCTCGACAAGCTGCTGAAATAGCGCAGCGGGAGGTTACAATGCATTCAGATGAACAACGCCTGCGTTTTCGCGACGCAATGAGCAGCCTGTCGGCGGCGGTCAATGTGGTCACCACCGAGGGCGACGCCGGACGCTGCGGCATTACCGCCACCGCCGTCTGCTCGGTGACGGATACCCCGCCGTCGGTCATGGTCTGCATTAACGCCAACAGCGCCATGAACCCGGTCTTTCAGGGCAACGGCAGGCTGTGCGTCAACGTGCTGAACCACGAGCAGGAGATCATGGCCCGCCACTTCGCCGGGATGACCGGGATGGCAATGGAGGAGCGCTTTGCCCTCTCCTGCTGGCAGAAAGGCCCGCTGGGGCAGCCGGTGCTGAAAGGCGCGCTGGCGAGCCTGGAAGGCGAGATTACCCAGGTGCAAACCATCGGCACGCATCTGGTTTATCTTGTCGAAGTGAAAAACATCATCCTGAGTGACGCGGGACATGGCCTGATCTACTTTAAGCGCCGTTTCCACCCGGTGATGATGGAGATGGAAGCCGTCGTGTGATCCCCCTCGCGCTGGCCTTTTTTCGGGCCAGCGCCGCTTTCTACAAAAATTCCTAAGGTTTCCGCTAAATCACGCCGTTATATATCCATAAGAGAAATTTTCTGTGCCTGAATACTGACATCTCCGGTCAGTGCTTTTGCATTGTTCAGCGCATACCCAATATACAGGAAGACCTTATGGCTAAAACGACGCGGAGCCGCTCGGCTGAACGTCTGGTCGATATTCTCCTTGAGCTACATTTACACGGGGTGGTAAACCGCAGTGCGCTAATGGAGAAATTTAAAATTACCGAGCGTACCGTCTACCGGGATTTAAATGCGCTCTCGCCCATTGTTGAACATACCGGTAACGGGCTATATCGACTGATCCACTCCGCCCAATCTCCCGGCGGGCAGGGATTACATCATGCTCTGGCTAACTTCCTGAATGCCGATAATTTTTTCCCTGAAAGAAATACGGACTTCTGGCAAAAGCTGGAGACGCGCGTCGACGAAAACCATATTCTTATCCTCGGTAATGACGCAGAGCACACGGTGCAGCGTGATATCCGCCGTCATTTAGCGAAAATCGAGAAATCGATTAAGAACCATAATGTCTGTCAGATCGTTTATAAGGGTAAAACCCGTCAGATTAATCCCTATAAACTCATTAACAAAAAAAATATATGGTATTTACAAGCTACCGAAAATAGCCGGTTGAAATCCTTTTCATTAAGCCAGATTAGCTGGTTTGATGTTCAAAAAACCTTTTTTACTCCTGATGAAAATGTTCGGGAACTGCTGGAAAAAAGCCTCGACCCGTGGGTGTCCGAAACTACTTTCACCGTGAAAATATTCATTAAGGATAATATTTCACATTACTTCCTGCGCCGCGATCTCCTGCCGGAACAGGAGCTGCTGGAGGAGCGGCGCGGCGGCGTCACTCTGCGCTGCCAGGCGGCACACGAAAACCAGATCCTGCCGCTGCTGTTCTACTGGCTGCCGAATATTCAGATCCTGGAGCCGAGCTGGCTGAAGGAGAAACTCATCAAGACGCTGGAAAGCTACCTGTCGATGGAGCGCAGCCCGGAAAACCACGTGATCTCAATCACATAATTTTCCCGACCAGCGGCGAGCCTGAACCACTCGCCGCGTCCTTTGACCGCTCACCCGTCACTTTCAACCTCTCACTCATTTATCGTCCTTTACGCGCGCGCGGATCTGGCACGATCGCTCCAGCATTAATCAATACCTCCTCACAACGAACCCTGACCCTTTTTTCTTTACATAAAAAACCAGGTCTTACTATGGATACTAAAAAACTACTTAAGCACGTGCCCTGGGCCTTACTCGGGATCCTCGGCGCTTTCTGTCTGGCGGTTGTCGCATTGCGCCGGGGCGAACACGTCAGCGCCCTGTGGATCGTGGTCGCGTCGGTCTCCGTCTACCTTGTGGCTTATCGCTACTACAGCTTATACATCGCGCAGAAGGTCATGAAGCTCGACCCGACGCGCGCCACCCCGGCGGTCATTAACAATGACGGCCTGAACTACGTGCCAACCAACCGCTACGTGCTGTTTGGTCACCACTTTGCCGCTATCGCCGGTGCTGGCCCGCTGGTTGGCCCGGTACTGGCCGCCCAGATGGGCTACCTGCCGGGTACGCTCTGGCTGCTGGCGGGCGTGGTGCTGGCGGGGGCGGTGCAGGACTTTATGGTGCTGTTTATCTCCTCGCGCCGTAACGGTTCGTCGCTGGGCGAGATGATCAAAGAAGAGATGGGCCGCGTGCCGGGCACTATCGCCCTCTTCGGCTGCTTCCTGATCATGATCATCATCCTCGCAGTGCTGGCGCTGATCGTGGTGAAAGCGCTGGCCGAAAGTCCGTGGGGCGTCTTCACCGTCTGCTCTACCGTACCGATTGCGCTGTTCATGGGCATCTATATGCGCTTCCTGCGCCCAGGCCGCGTGGGTGAAGTGTCGGTCATTGGTATCGTACTGCTGGTCGCCTCCATCTACTTCGGCGGCGTGATTGCGCACGACCCGTACTGGGGCCCGGCGCTGACCTTTAAAGACACCACCATCACCTTCGCGCTGATCGGTTACGCGTTCGTTTCCGCCCTGCTGCCGGTGTGGCTGATTTTGGCTCCGCGCGACTACCTGGCGACCTTCCTGAAAATCGGTGTCATCGTCGGGCTGGCGATCGGGATTGTGATCATCAACCCTGAGCTGAAAATGCCGGCGGTGACCCAGTACATTGACGGCACCGGTCCGCTGTGGAAAGGCGCCCTGTTCCCGTTCCTGTTTATCACCATCGCCTGCGGCGCCGTTTCAGGCTTCCACGCGCTGATCGCTTCCGGCACCACGCCGAAGCTGATGGCTAACGAAACCGACGCACGCTTTATCGGTTACGGCGCGATGCTGATGGAGTCCTTCGTGGCGATCATGGCGCTGGTTGCGGCCTCGATTATCGAGCCAGGCCTGTACTTCGCGATGAACACCCCGCCGGCGGGTCTGGGCATCACCATGCCAAACCTGCATGAGATGGGCGGGGAAAATACCGCGCTGATCATGGCGCAGCTGAAAGAGGCCAGCGCACACGCGGCGGCGACCGTCAGCTCCTGGGGCTTCGTGATCTCGCCTGAGCAGATCATGCAGACCGCGAAGGACATTGGCGAACCGTCCGTGCTGAACCGCGCAGGTGGCGCGCCGACGCTGGCCGTGGGTATCGCACACGTGTTCCACAAAGTGCTGCCGTGGGCGGACATGGGCTTCTGGTACCACTTCGGTATTCTGTTCGAAGCGCTGTTCATCCTCACCGCGCTGGATGCCGGTACCCGTGCGGGCCGCTTCATGCTGCAGGATCTGCTGGGCAACTTCGTGCCGTTCCTGAAGAAAACCGACTCTCTGGTAGCGGGTGTTCTGGGTACTGCCGGGTGCGTAGGCCTGTGGGGCTACCTGCTGTATCAGGGCGTTGTCGACCCGCTCGGCGGCGTGAAGAGCCTGTGGCCACTGTTCGGTATCTCTAACCAGATGCTGGCAGCCGTTGCCCTGGTGCTCGGTACCGTCGTCCTCGTGAAGATGAAACGCACCAAATACATCTGGGTGACCGTGGTTCCTGCGCTGTGGCTGCTGCTCTGCACCACCTGGGCGCTGGGCCTGAAGCTGTTCAGCACCAACCCGCAGCTGGAAGGCTTCTTCTTCATGGCTAACCAGTACAAAGAGAAGATTGCCGCAGGCGGCGCGGATCTGACCGCACAGCAGATTGCCAACATGAACCATATCGTGGTGAACAACTACACCAACGCGGGTCTGAGCATTCTGTTCCTGGTGGTGGTGTACAGCATTATCTTCTACGGCATCAAAACCTGGATGAAAGTGCGCAACACCGAAGGCCGTACGGATAAAGAGACCCCGTACGTGCCGGTGCCGGAAGGCGGCGTGAAGACCTCTTCACACCATTAATCTGGTTGTATTCAGCCCCGCTCCGGCGGGGCTTTGTTCTTATCAGGATGGACTATGTTTGGTAACTTAGGCGAAGCAAAAAAATACCTCGGTCAGGCGGCGAAAATGCTGATTGGCATTCCGGACTATGACAACTACGTTGAGCATATGAAGACCAACCATCCGGATAAGCCGTACATGACCTACACCGAATTCTTCCGCGAGCGTCAGGAAGCGCGCTACGGCGGAAGTGGAGAAGGCGGCGTCCGCTGCTGCTAAAGGAGAGACCATGACCCCGATTGCCGTTACCCTGCTGACCGGTTTCCTCGGCGCCGGTAAAACCACCCTGCTGCGCCACATCCTGAACGAGCAGCACGGCTTCAAAATCGCCGTCATCGAAAACGAATTTGGCGAAGTCTCCGTTGACGATCAATTAATCGGAGACCGCGCCACGCAAATCAAAACCCTGACCAACGGCTGCATCTGCTGCACCCGCTCTAACGAGCTGGAAGACGCCCTGCTGGACCTGCTCGACAGCCGCGATCGCGGTGACATCGGCTTCGACCGCCTGGTGATCGAGTGCACCGGCATGGCCGACCCCGGCCCGATTATTCAGACCTTTTTCTCGCACGATATTCTTTGCCAGCGCTACCTGCTGGACGGGGTGATTGCCCTGGTAGACGCGGTCCACGCCGACGAGCAGATGAACCAGTTCACCATTGCCCAGTCTCAGGTGGGCTACGCCGACCGCATTCTGCTGACCAAAACCGACGTGGCAGGCGACAGCGAAAAACTCCGCGAGCGCCTGACGCGCATCAACTCGCGCGCGCCGATTTATACGGTGACGCATGGCGATATCGATCTATCCCAGCTGTTTAACACCAACGGCTTTATGCTGGAAGAGAGCGTCACCACGAAACCGCGCTTCCACTTTATGGGAGACAAGCAAAACGACGTGGCGTCGATTGTGGTGGAGCTGGACTATCCGGTGGACATCAGCGAGGTCTCCCGGGTAATGGAAAACCTGCTGCTGTCGTTTGCCGACAGGCTGCTGCGCTACAAAGGCATGCTGTGGATCGACGGCGAGCCGAACCGCCTGCTGTTTCAGGGCGTACAGCGCCTGTACAGCGCCGACTGGGACCGCCCGTGGGGCGATGAAGCGCCGCATAGCGTGATGGTGTTTATTGGTATCCAGCTGCCGGAGGAGGAGATTCGGGCAGCGTTTGCGGGTCTGAAGAAATAACCGCCTTGCTTCCCCTCTCCCCTTTGGGGAGAGGGTTAGGATGAGGGGTAAAATTATTTCAACGCCTCCGGCAGCGTCACAATCCACAGCTCGCTCTCTGACTCCGGCTTCTTCAGCGGCTTCACGCTGAGCGTGGTTTCCACCGGTTTATCATCCAGCGTCAGCTTGCCTTCCTCGTTAACCCGATAGTCCTTGAGCTTTTTGCCCTCGACCGGATGCTGCATCGCCACCTTCACGCCAAAGTCGTTATCGTTCGCCACCGCAAGCCGTTTGCCGTCGATCAGCGCCAGCCCTTCGGCCTTCTCCTGTTTCCAGCCCAGCGCGCGCAGATCGACGACCTGCGTTTTTGCTGCAAGGGTAATGTCGCGCTGTGCCAGGGTTTTCTCATCATCAAACTCCGGGTACTCGCCCGGCTTGTCGAAAGCGGTCAGGTCGCTCGCCTTGCTGAGATCCACCTTGTAGATAAGGTTACGCATCGCGTCATTTTTATCCTCACCCTGTTCAATCAGCAGGATGTGCTGGTCGTCCAGCGCCACGATGTCGCCGATTTTGGCGTCGCTGTTTTTGCTGTAGGCCGCGCTGTCGATGGGGTAGCCGTACATCGCCGTTTTCCCGGTCGCCGGGTCGAAGCTGACCAGACGCGTAAACAGCGCCTGCTTTTTACTCTTACCGTCGATATCCAGCGTGCTTTGCACGGCGGCGATAATCCGCCCGTCCGGCATCCGGGTCAGGCCTTCAAAGCCCCGGTTCGGCTGGCGCCATTTGATAACGTTTGGCAGACCGCCCGCGATGGATTTTTCCCCTTCCGCCGCCTGCGGCCCGTGGATCGCCAGAATTTTTCCTTTGCTGTCGACGTTAATCAGGAACGGGCCATACTCGTCGCACAGCCAGAAACCGCCCTTGCCGTCCGGGGTGATGCCTTCCGTGTCCAGCCCGCGGTTGTCACCCTTCAGAATTTTGAGGGTATCGCTGAACGCCACCTCATTGGTGGCTCCAATCACGCCGCTTTGCAGCGGCAGGCCGTTAATCTCGCCTTTATCATCATGCAGCGGGCGGGCATCCGTTGCCTCCGCTTTGCCGTTCTGAACGCGGATGGTCATCAGCAGCGGCGCGAAATCCGGCGTGACAAAAATTTTGGCTTCGTTTTTACCCATTTTGGGCGCATCGGCGTTAGGACCGCGATCGGTCACGGTCGCGAAGGTCAGAGCATCGCCCTGCTTGCCCGTAAACAGCAGGCCGGAGCCAATCCCTACCGGGAGTCCATTCGGAAACGCACCGGCAAACGCGCCGCTGTATTTCACGTGTGAGCCGTCAGGGAAGCTGACAACATAGCGCTCAGCCGTGGGCTGCGCCGCCAGGCCAGAGAAAGAGAGCGTACAGCCGATAAGCACAGGAATGATTTTTCTTTTCATATTGTTAGCATCCGGAAAGTGAAGCCCACAACGTAATGAACAAACGTGTCAGAAAAATGACATGGAAAGGAAACGTGGCCGGACATCTGAACGAATAATGACCATAAAAATGTAAAAATTCGTTTTTTTATGTGATTTTAGAAATGGAATTGGAAATTATTAGAAGCGCAATTAATGCATCTCAAATCACTATCCCTGCCTCGTTCAGATTTCGTTTAGTCAAAAAATTAAACTATTCCTCAACATCTGAAATTTGCGCGTTGACACACCGACAACCCAACTTAAGCGTTACAAATAAATATAAAAGAATTAACAATTACAGCATGAAAAGTCGATTTGCATCACATTTGCAGTCATAAACATCGCTTGTTAAGGTGCCCCCAGATTAATTTGATGATGAGGCACGAAACATGAAAAAACTGAACATTCTTCTTCTTTCTGCACTGACCGCCATCTCGGGTTCCGCACTGGCAATGGGCGGCAGCATTGAGCAGGGTAAAAACTTTACCAACCTCAACCTGGAAATGGGCAAATCCTCATCCGGTGTTTATCTCGAAAGTAACTGGCTGAAAAACACCGACGACGGTACCCAGACCGGTGGCGTGGGCGCAGGCTACAACCTGGAAGTGGGCCCGGTGATGCTGAATGCGGGCGCAAAAGCCATCTACATCGGCCCGAAAAAAGGCGATAACGGCGTGGCCTTCCCGATTGGCGGCGGCGTAAACGTTGCGCTGACCGACAGCATCCACGTCTATGGCGAAGGCTATGCGGCACCAGAAGGCCTGAACAACAGCGTGAAAAACTACGTTGAAGCTAACGGCGGCGTAAGCTGGACCCCAATCAAACCGGTTACGCTGAAAGTAGGCTACCGCCACGTGAGCGTTGACGGTAAAGATGGTCGTCCAAACCACACCCTGATTGATGGCGCATATGTCGGCGGTGGAGTTAGCTTCTGATGAAACACCGCATTACCGCGCTTTGCGTTCTGAGCCTCACGCTGATGCTCACCGGCTGCGTCCAGTACAAATGGGTAAAACCGGGCGTGAGCGACGCTGAGATGAATAAAAAGCTCACGGAATGCGAAGCGCAGGCCCTGATCGATCTGCCTCCGGATAACGTAGTGACCGGTTCGAGCTCGGAAAAAACGGACAAAAAGAACAAGAAAAAGGATATTTCCACGAGCTACACGGTTGAAGACGCGAATGAATATCGCCGGGATACGTTAGTCGACAGCTGCATGTTTAAAAGCGGCTGGGACAAGATCGAAGTACAGTAATCAACTGAAAAAACCTGCCAACCGGCAGGTTTTTTTATTACCTCTTACTTACGCACCACCACCAGCTTCTGGTTCACAAACTCTTTGATCCCCAGATCCGACAGCTCGCGTCCGTAGCCGGAACGCTTCACGCCGCCGAACGGCAGCTCTGCTGCGGTATCGGTGAGCCAGTTGATGTACACCATCCCGGTCTCGATCCGCGACGCCATTTCCTTCGCGCGCTCGATGTCCTGGCTGAACACCGCCCCGCCCAGGCCGTAGTGGGAATCGTTCGCCAGCGCGACCGCCTCGTCGTCGTTTTTCACCACGTACATCTGCGCAACCGGGCCGAAGAACTCTTCGAAGTACGCCGGGTTATCGCGGGAGATATTCGTCAGGATCGTCGGTTCGAAGAAGCTCCCGTCGCGCTGCACCGGCTTGCCGCCAAAGTGCAGCGTGGCACCGTTTTTCACCGCCTCGTTAACCTGTTTGGTCAGCGTTTCCAGCGCATCTTTGGAAGAGAGCGGCCCCAGCGTGGTGCTCTCGTCCAGCGGATCGCCAATCTTCACCTGCTTAAACGCCTCGGTAAATTTGCTGAGGAACGCGTCGGCAATTTTCTCGTGCAGGATAAAGCGCTTCGCCGCGGTACAGACCTGCCCGGCGTTGTTGAGCCGCGCATTCACGCCAATCTTAACCGCTTTATCCAGGTCCGCGTCGTCCAGCACCACGAAGACGTCGTTACCGCCCAGTTCGAGGGTCGATTTCTTAATGTGCTTCGCCGCCTGCGCGGCCACCACGCTGCCCGCCTTTTCGGAGCCGGTTAGCGCTGCGCCCTGCACGCGATCGTCTGCGATGATATTCGCCACCTGTTCGGACGAGATAAACAGGTTCGTCCACGCCCCTTCCGGCGCGCCCGCCTCGCGCACCAGATGCGCAAAGGTCTCGGCGCAGTGCGGCACGATGCTGGCATGCTTGGCGATAACGGGGTTACCCGCCGCCAGGTTTGGTGCCAGGACACGCATCAGCTGGTAGTACGGGAAGTTCCACGGCTCGACGGCCATCAGCACGCCGATGGGGTGATGCTCCACCCACGCTTCCCCAAGTTCAGAGTCGTACTTCACCGGGGCGAGGAACTGCTTCGCGTTGTCGGCGTAGTAGCGGGCGATCTGCGCGCAAAGCTTCACCTCGCCGCGGCTCTGTTCGATGAGCTTACCCATCTCCTGGCTGGCGATTTTGGCCAGATCCTCCACGCGCTCGTCGATCAGGTCGGCAAGCTTATGCAGCACCGGCAGGCGCTGGCTGATGTCGCCTTTCGCCCATTCCGAATGGTAAAGCGCATCGGCCGCCTTCAGCGCCGCTTCGATATCCGCGTCGGTATGTGAGGGGTATTCTTTGATGAGCTGGTTAGTGGCAGAATTTACTGTCTGATAAGCCATATCGAATCTCCATGTTTTACCGCTTAGGGTATTAAGGGTAGTCAACATGACTGGCTGTGGACGTAAAGTTGGGTATATCCGGAAGGTTCTGAGTTAAGCAGTGCCGGACGGTTCGCTGACGTGGTATAAAAAACGTCCAGAAGGAGTTTCCATGACCGATACCCGACACGTTCGCCAGACTTTTCACCGCGCCAGGGGCCTTGAGCTGCGCAGCACCTGGCAGAGCACGCAGGCGTACAAACGCCACTGTCACCCTCAACTCTCCATCGGCGCGATTGTTGAGGGCCAGACCTGCTGCGTGTGTCATGACCAAGAGTACATTCTTCATCCCGGGGACCTCATTGCGATCCCGGCTTATGTGCCGCACAGCTGCAACCCCGTCGACGGGCAGCCGCGCAGCTACCATATGCTCTATATCGACACCGATTTTCCTCTGGCGCTACAGGTGATTCGTAACCCTGCCCTGTTTGCCCATTACCTGGACGTCGTTAAGACAATGTCTCCAGCGTCCGTGGAGGCGCTGCTTTCTGCCCTTCCCCGCTGCGCAGATAACGCAGACGCGCTTCGGCCAACCAGCCAGCAGGTTCAGGAGGCGTTTCTTTCCAATCTCACCAGCCCGCCCTCTCTCGACGAACTTGCCCAACGCTTCTCGCTGCGCAAGGAGACGCTGATCCGCACCTTCCGGCAGGACACCGGCCTGACGCCGGGCAGCTTCCTCAACATCTCCCGCGTGGAGTTCGCCAAAGCGCGGCTACGTGCCGGGGACGACATCGCCGACGTCGGCTACCAGAGCGGCTTTGCCGACCAGAGCCATTTTCATAAGACCTTCGTCAGCTATACCGCCGCCACGCCGCGCCAGTACGCCACGGGCCGATCAATATCAGACAATAAATAGGATCTGCAGCGCCGTATCCTGTCCTCAGATGGTTAACTGAGGTCGCTATGGAACTGTTCTTCCCTTCCGCTTTTCTCGCTCTGGCGCTGGCGCATTTTGTTGCGCTGTTGAGCCCGGGTCCGGATTTTTTCCTGCTTTTGGGCTACGCGGCGCGCTATCGGCTGCGCGGCAGCGCCGGGCTGTGCGTCGGCATCGCCGCGGGTAACGCGCTCTATATTGTTCTGGTGATTATCGGCTGGAGCGCGCTGCGGCAGTTTGCGTGGCTGTTTACGCTGATAGAGCTTTGCGGGGCGCTGTACCTGCTGTGGATCGGCTCGCATCTGGTGCGCAGCCAAACGCAGGCGCTGGCGCTTGCAGAAACCCGACAGCGGTGCCCTTCTCTGATGAAGCAGATCCTGCTGGGGCTGGGGTCGGCGCTGTTAAATCCGAAAAATGCGCTGTTCTACCTGGCGCTGATGACGGCGTTACTCGGGCCGGACGTCACGCTGCTTCAGCAGGCGACCTGCGGCGTCTGGATGGTGATGGTGGTGCTGGCGTGGGATCTGGCGCTGGTGTCGATGATGGGGCTATCGGCGGTGCAACAGAAGCTCAGGCGTTCGCTGTGGTGGATTGAGCGCACGGCGGGCGTGGTGCTGATGGGGTTTGGCGGGTGGGTGCTGTGGCGATTTTTGCACTTTTCCCCCGCTTCCCTCTATCCTTAACCCATGGAAAAAATCGCTGAACTCAAACGCGCCAAGCTGCTGGCGCTGTCGCTGCTGCTGATTGCCGCCGCGGCCTTTGTCACCACCCTCTTCCTGCCGCAGACCTTCTGGGTGCGCGGCGTCAAAGCCATTGCCGAGGCGGCGATGGTCGGCGCGCTGGCGGACTGGTTTGCCGTCGTCGCGCTGTTCCGCCGGGTTCCCATTCCGTTTATTTCGCGCCATACGGCGATTATCCCGCGCAATAAGGACCGAATCGGCGACAATCTCGGCCAGTTCGTGCAGGAGAAGTTTCTTGATACTCAGTCGCTTGTGTCGCTGATCCGCCGCTATGAGCCAGCGCAGATGATTGGCGCCTGGTTCAGCAAGCCCGACAACGCCCAGCGCGTCGGGCTGCATCTGATGCAGGTGATGAGCGGTTTTCTTGAGTTAACCGACGACGGGCGCATTCAGCGCCTGCTCAAACGCGCGGTGCATAAAGCTATCGATAAGGTGGATTTCACCGAAACCAGCGCCGTCATGCTGGAGAGCATGACCAAAAATAACCGCCATCAGGTACTGCTGGACGCCATCATCAACCGGCTGATTACCCTGATTCAGCGGGAAAGCACGCGGGAGTTTATTGCCGATCAGATTGTCCACTGGCTCAAAACCGAGCATCCGCGCAAGGCGATGGTGCTCCCCACGGAGTGGCTGGGCGATCAAAGCGCGGAGATGGTGTCGAACGCGGTGAACACGCTGCTGGACGATATCAGCCACGACCGCACGCACCAGATCCGTCAGGCGTTCGACCGCGCCACGCTGAAGCTTATCGACAACCTGAAAAACGATCCGGAAATGGCGGCGAAAGCCGACAACATCAAGCACTACCTGAAGAACGATGAGGCGTTTAACCGCTATCTGGGCGAGATGTGGGCTGACCTGCGCCAGTGGCTGAAGGCGGATATGCAGAGCGAGGATTCGCGCGTGAAGCAGCGCATCGCCAACGCCGGACTGTGGTTTGGCGAAACGCTAACAAACGACGCCAGCCTGCGCGCGTCGCTGAACGAGCATCTGGAGCAGGCCGCGCACCGCGTCGCGCCGGATTTCGCCGCGTTCCTGACCCGCCACATCAGCGACACGGTCAAAAGCTGGGACGCCAAAGACATGTCCCGCCAGATTGAGCTGAACATCGGCAAAGACCTGCAGTTCATCCGCGTCAACGGCACGCTGGTGGGCGGGACGATAGGCCTAATCCTGTTCTTACTCTCGCAAGTCCCAACGCTTATCCATTCAGCGTCCTGAGGATCAGCGCCTTCATGCTGGTAATAGCTGCATCGGGGGAGACGCTCCCCTGATGCAGCGCGATTCCCAGTTCTCCTGCATCTGGCAGCAGGTGGCTGTCGATCCGTAACGTCTCGGGCAGACCAATACGCGTGCGGAGCGTAATACCCAGCCCCGCACTAACTCCCGCCCACAGCCCGCTCAGGCTATAGCTGGTATAAGCGATACGCCAGGGAATACCTGCGGCATCCAGTGCCGCGATGGCCCGGCTTCGCAGGAGGCAGGGCGCGTCAAAAATCACCAGCGGCAGCGGCTCACCTCGTTGCAGAAGGACCTCAATGTCCTCGCGGGACCGGCAAATCCATGCCAGCGGTTCGCTTCGCACGTAGTCGCCTTCTCGACCTTCCTGCCAGACCAGCGCCAGATCGAGTTCATTCGCCGCCACGCCGCGCAGCAGCGGCGGGTTGCGATCGACACGTGCCGTCATGCGAAGCTCAGGGTGTTGTCTGTGAAAATCGCCGAGGACCTTCGGCATCACGGACTCGCCAAAGTCCTCCTGCATACCCAGCCGCACCTCGCCCTGAAGCAACTCACCTCTGATAGCCCGGAGCGCTTCATCATTTAATACCAGCATGCGTCGGGCGTAGCTCAGCAGAATTTCACCCTCTCGGGTCAGTGCCAGCGTACGCCCCTGCTTAACGGTCAGAGCCACGCCACACTGCTGCTCCAGCTTTTTTAACTGGGCACTGACCGCAGAGGTGGACCGACACAGCCTGTCCGCCGCCTCGGCAAAACTGGCGGACTGAATCCCCTCCACAAAGCTGCGCAGCGCGTCCAGGTCTAATGCTGAAAAGCGTTTATCCATATCATCCTCATTTTCAGGACATTCAGTCCTGAACATTGCGATTTTATTTATGGTGGCAGCCTGCGAGAGTGATTTCCAGACGACAGGAGGAATAAAAATGAGCACAACACTGAATCGCGACACGCTTGCGCAGGTTTCCCCTAAGCTGGCGGAACTGAGCCAGCAGGTACTTTTTGGCGATATCTGGCAGCGTCCGCAGTTAGCCCCGCGGGATCGCAGTCTGATCACGCTTGCCGCGCTGGCAGCCCTGGGGCGCACCGCGCAGCTTCCCTGGCATATCGGCTTCGCCCGGCAAAACGGCGTGACGGACGACGAAATAGCCGAAGCGTTTACCCATCTGGCGTTTTACGCAGGCTGGCCGGCCGCCGTCAGCGCGCTGAGCAGCCTTGCAGAGGAGAAACAATAATGCCGTTTGTTCGTATCATGACGGGTGACCGCTATAGCGAGATGCAGCAAAAGCAGATCTCGGACATTCTGCACCAGGCGCTGACGGAAACCTTCGCCGTTCCCGCGCAGGACAGGTTCCATTTTTTTGAATGCTTCGCGGCCGGGGATCGATACATTGATCGGCGCTATCTCAGCACGGGCAGAACGGAGGGGGCGATACTGTTTAACATCGTTGCTGGTAAGCCGAGGAGCACTGAACAGAAATCTGCCCTCTACCGCCAGCTGGCTGCGCAACTGAATGAGAAGATGGGCATTGACGGTGGAGACGTGATGGTCGTTATCCAGTTTACGGCCGCTGAGGACTGGAGCTTCAGCGGCGGCAAACGCTATCAGCCCTGAATGACGTAGCGCGTGGCGGCGAAACGGTTCAGGATCAAATGCACCAGAAAGACCATCGTCAGCGTCGCCACCAGCGAAAAGGTCACGGAGGTGATGCGATAGAGATCGCTGAACACCAGGTCGCTGTCCGGGTGCATGTTCTGCCCGAACATAATGCCGATGGTCGTGATGCTGGAAAACCCCACGCCCGCGCCCACTTTCTCCATCACGTGCAGCCGCGCGCCAAACGCCAGGCCGAGGCCAATCAGCGGCATCATCAGCAGCATATGGCTGCTGTGATCGTAGAGGATAAGCTGCACCACCAGAATGTAGAGGCAGCCCAGCACTACCCCGACCACGCGCCAGATGGAGCTCATCACCGCGCCGCGGTAGTGCATAGGGAACAGGATCAGAATTCCTGCCATCAGCGCCGAGAGCGAATCGCTTAAGTCGCTAATCTGAAACACCACGAAAATCATCGTCGCGACGCTGCCGGAGAGCAGCGACTCGTGGCGCACGCGGGCGTCGTCTTTCTCAATCAGCGGCGGCGGCTTGCGGGGCTCCACGTCCGGCAGCAGGTAGTTCATCAGCGCGCTCAGGCACACCGCCATCACGCTCGCTTCAATGTTGGAAAACAGCAGCGTGTGCCAGTTGGTGGTGGGGTAGCTCATAAAGTTGAGCATTACGCTCTGGCACACAACGCCCATCGAGCCGAACAGGAACAGCGGCCCTTTGCTCATAAAGCGAAAACGCATCACGTAAAGGGCAAATACCACCAGCGTCATGATGACCGGCCATTGGGAAAGATAGCCGATGATAATCACCATTTCGACGCAGTTCAGCGATGCGCTGAAGATAAACTGCTTCGCCACGTGGCGGTTAAACACCGGCACCAGCGACAGCAGCATGATCGGATAGACCACGAAAAACACGCCGTAGCTGGTGTTGTAGAAGCTCGATATGCTCAGGGCAATCATCCCGGCAAAAACGATGCGCAGGGTCTGGCGAAAGTCGTTTGCCGTGTAGACGATGTTGCCGTGCGGGGTAAAGACCCGCGCCAGCGTATTAATAGACATAGTGAAGCAGGCTCACCAGGTGGATCTGCATTCCGGAGAAGAAGCGCGCAAACGGCCCTTCGCTGTTGTAGAGCTGCACGGTCGCCCGCGCGCCGGTTGGCAGCGGCTTCGGCAGCGGCTCATCCAGCTTGACGTGAATGCGCATGCGTTGGGCGTCTCGTACCCAGCGGTTAGAGGTCTCCGGCTGGGAGAGCTGGCCGTTAACCGCCTCCTGGCCTGCGAGGATCCCCGCGTCGCTGCTGGCCACGTGGGCGCGGAACACCTGCCCCGGGAAGGCGTCAAACACCACGGCGGCATCGGTGCCCTGACGGGTATGGCGCAGGCTCTTCTCGCGGAAATCGGCCACGATATCGGTCTGGTTGTTTACCAGCGCCAGCGCGGCGGAGCCGGATGAGGCGTAAAAACCGGGGCTTAACTGCAGGTTACTGACCGTGCCGTCCGCCAGGGCGTAGACCTTTGTCCAGCCGAGGTTCAGCTCTGCTTCATCCAGCGCGTTGCGGTATTTTTGCAGCGTCACGTTGCGGTGTTCTTCGCGCTCGCCGCGCTGGATGCGCAGGTTCCGGATGTTGGCCTGAATCGTGCTGACGGACTGCTCACTGCTCTGCCAGGCGGTGCGGACCTTATCCAGATCCGCCTGCGAGACGTTCTGTAACGTGCTCAGCTTCTGATAGCGTTCGAAGGTCACCTTGTCGTTACGCGCGGTCAGCACCGCGGTTTTCAGGCTGGCCTGCGCGGCGGCGATCTGCGCGTCCAACTGTTCGTTAGAGAGACGCGCCTGCTCCAGCGCGATTTGCGCCGCTTCCACTTTATTGCGAAACGGCGTGTCGTCGAGCTCAAACAGCAGATCGCCTTTCTTCACCTGGCTGTTGTTGTGGACATGTACCGCCGCCACGTAGCCGGAGACGCGCGGAGAAACCGGCGTCACCACGCGCATGACGGTGGAGTCCGGCGTCAGCGGGATCCAGATATCCGCGACGACAAAATAGATAAACATCAGCAGGAAAGAGGCAATACTCACCCTTACCCAGCGGGCAAACTTTTGTTCAGGGGTCATTATTTTTCGGTCTTGTTGTCTTCTTCGCGGATTGTCCGCAAATTGCAGGCGATTTGATTTAACGTGGCGCTGAAAATCTCGATATGCTCCGGCGCGATGTGTTGCGATACGCGAGCCTGATAGGTCTCAATCACCTGAGTGAGCCTTTTTAATATGGCTTTTCCCTCAGGCGTCAGCGTCAGAAGCCGGATGCGCTTGTCATAAGGCGATGTGGTGCGCAGCAGGTAACCCTGTTTTTCCAGCTGTGTCAGGGTGCGCATCAGCGGCGGCAGTTCAATACCCTGCACCTCCGCCAGCTCACTCATTGAGACGTTATCCCCGAGCTGATGAAGCTGCATCATCACCGTCCAGCTCGACTGGGTTAAGCCGGTATCGAGAATGGCATCATCGATCACCGCACGCCACTGGCGCACGATCATTGCCATCCGCATGCCCATCGGCCTGCGGCAGAACAGTTCTTCTTCACTCATGGGGAAACCTCTCGTCACACGCGGTCAAGATAATAGTTATCATGGTAAGTATCAAGAAACGCGAGACGAAAGAGCAGGAATTGCGAAAACGATGTCTCCCTCTCCCCGTGGGAGAGGGTCGGGGTGAGGGCACCAGCCCGCAGTGGAGTTTAGCGGCTAAAATGCCTCCTGACGGCACTTTTTCCCAAAGCCGTCACCAACACCTCCCTGTACCCCGCCACCCGCTGGATCCACCCTTTGCTTTCCAGATGAATAAGCAGCGCCGCGCCAGCTTCGCCTCCGAGGTGAAACCGCCGCTCGCTCCAGTCCAGACAGGCGCAGCAGGCCTTACGGCGCGGATGAGCGCTTAACGACACGCCGAGTTTCAGAAACTGCTCCCGGCCATACAGCGTGAGCGCTGAACCGTCTGCCTCCAGCCAGCCTTCCGCCTGCATGAAATCGTAGATCTTTACCGCCACCGCGCCCGCCAGATGATCGTAGCAGGTCCGCGCCTCCCGCATGGCCTTCGGCGCGGTGGTTTCCGGCGGCGCAATGCGGCTCCAGGAGAGCCCCATCATCTGTTCGACCAGCTCCGCCACGTCGTGCCCCGCCAGACGATAGTAGCGGTGCCGCCCCTGAGACAGACAGGTAATCAACTTTCCCTCCACCAGCCGGGCGAGATGCCCGCTGGCGGTCGAGGGGGCGACGTCTGCCGCGGTGCTCAGTTCAGTGGCGGTCCACGCCCGCCCGTCCATCAGCGCGCACAGCATCTTCACGCGCGACGGATCGGCCATTGCCGCCGCCACCGCCGCAATGGCCTGCTCCAGCGCCGCGCCGTTATCAGTCGGTAAGCTTGTCTTTAACATGTGCTGCCCAGGGTTCGGTGATCTCTGCGGCCAGCTTATCATCATCCGTCAGCAGAATAAGGTGATTCGCATGGTCGCTGTACTGGGTAAGAACAGACACGCCGCGTGCCGCCAGCGCCGCCGCAATTTCACCCAGCTCGCCGGGACGCGACTGCCTGAGTTTTCTGATAACCGGCCTGCGCACCGCCTGCACGGTAAACCCGGCCTCCACTAGCACGCGGCGGGCTTTTTCCCCGTCCTCCACCAGGAAATGGGCATCGGTACCGAATACGCCGCCACCCTCAAGCCCTACGCCGTTGCGCCCCAACAGCTGTCCAAAGCGCGCCAGCTCGCCGGGCCCGTCGCGGAAAATCACGTGAACGTCATACATCCGCGCGCCCTCCCGTTTCGGAACTGTACTCCCGCACCAGCTGCGCCACGCGAATACGGTAGAAAGAGAAAATTGACTCCCGCCCTTCGGCCTGCGCCGCCTGATGGAAGACGTTCTGCTTCCAGCGGCGGACGGCCTCTTCATCCCGCCACCAGGAAAGGGAAAGTATTTTGCCGTCGGTCGTCAGGCTCTGGAACCGTTCGATGTCGATAAAGCCGTCGATGTCGGCCAGCAAAGGCTTAAGCTCTGCGGCAAGTTGGAGGTAGCGCGCCTGATGGGCAGGCGCAGCTTTGGCTTCGAAAAGGACTGCGATCATGATGGTCTCTCCGCTGTGATGTTGAGGAGAGAATGCAGGATGGAAAAGAACAATGCTTCGGTAAAGAGCGAAGCTTTAGCCCAGAACCGACCTTGGCTCCATAAACGCGCGGATCCCCCACTCGCCCATCTCGCGCCCAACGCCGGAGTGCTTAAACCCGCCGAACGGCGCTTTCGGTTCATGGGCCAGGGTGTTCACCAGCACGCGACCGGAAACAATCTGCTGCGCCACGCGGCGCGCGCGGTCCGCACCGCCCAGCACCACCGCGCTCAGGCCGTAGTCCGTGTCGTTGGCAATGGCAATCGCCTCCGCCTCGTCACGATAGGGAATTACGCACAGCACCGGGCCAAAAATCTCGTCGCGGGCAATCGTCATTTGGTTGTTCACGTCGGCAAACAGCGTCGGGCGCACAAACCAGCCGTCCTGTGTGCCTTCCGGCCGCCCCTCGCCGCCCGCCAGCAGGCGCGCCCCCTCTTCGACACCTTTGCGGATATAGCCCTGCACTCGCTGCCACTGCTTTGCGCTGACCATCGGGCCGACATCCGTTGATTTATCGCGCGGGTCGCCGGAGTTCACCGCCGCCACGGCCTGCGCCAGAGCGGTTTCGATCTCCGCCTTACGCGAGTAAGGCACCAGAATGCGCGTACCGGCCACGCACGCCTGCCCGCTGTTCATAAACCCGGCCTGAATGACAAGCGGGATCGCCTGCGCCAGATCCACGTCATCCAGCAGGATCGTCGGCGATTTCCCGCCTAACTCCAGCGTCACGCGCTTAAAGCTTTCCGCCGCGTTGCGCAGGATCGCCTTGCCGGTATGCGTCGAACCGGTAAACGAGATTTTTGCCACGTCCGGATGGCGGCTGATTGTGTCACCGACCGTCTCACCCCGCCCGGTGACGATGTTAAACACGCCCGGCGGCAGAGCCGCATCGCGCAGCGCTTCGGTGACAATCTGCGTTTGCAGGGCGCTCATTTCGCTCGGCTTGATCACCGCCGTACAGCCCGCGGCCAGCGCGGCCGCCAGCTTGCCGCAGATAAATCCTGCGTCGCTGTTCCACGGCGTAATCAGCCCGGCCACGCCAAGCGGCGTCATCTGCACCGTGGCTGCGCCCGCGAGGGTGACGAATTCAAACGCCTCCAGCGCCTCAATCGCCTGAGCAATCACCTCCGCCGGATAGCTGGCCATCCACGCCGAGCGCGAGGCGGGCGCGCCGTACTCTTCGATGACCGCTTCCAGCAGATCGTCGTGACGAGCGGCCACGGCGGCGTGCATACGTTTAAGCGCGGCAATGCGCTCCTGCTTTGTCGTCTGCGACCACGCGGGGAACGCCGCTTTTGCCGCCGCGACGGCGCGCGCTGCGTCAACCTCATCCGCCAGGCGTACCTGCCCGATGACCTGCGCCGTCGCCGGGTTGTATAAATCAAACCGTTCGGTGCCGTGCGGGGTAACAAATTCGCCGTTAATAAAGATCTGTTCGATAGTGTGCATATAAACCTCCTCAGGCTGTGTGAGCACAGTCTGGCACGGCTTCTCCGTTGCGATAATCCACGCTATGCTGCAAGGGTTGTTTCGATTTTCAGGATAATCTATGCATCGTTCAGGTCTGACAGAGCTGGAAGTGGTTATGGCGGTGGTGCGGCGCGGCAGCTTTCGCGGCGCGGCACAGGAGCTCGGCATGTCCGCCACGGCGGTCAGTAACGCCATTGCCGGGCTGGAGAGCCGCCTGGATACCCGCCTCTTTAACCGCACTACCCGCAGCGTGGCGCTCACCGACGCCGGACAGCGCTACGTGGCGCGCGTTGGCCCGGCGCTGCAGGAGATCCGCCTCGCCAGCGAGGAGATCCACAGCGACACCGGGGAACCCGCCGGCACGCTACGTCTGAACGTGCCGAACCATATCGGCACCCTGTTTCTGGACCAGCTGCTGATCGACTTTATGATCCGCTACCCGAAGATGCGCGTGGAAACCGTCAGCGAAGCGCGCATGATCGACATCGTTGCGGAAGGCTATGACGCGGGGATCCGCCTTGAGGAGTCCGTGCCGCAGGACATGATCGCCGTGCCGCTGACCGGGGAGATCCGCCAGCTGGTGACCGCCACGCCGGACTATTTTGCCCGTCACGGTACTCCGCAGACGCCGGACGATCTGCTTTCACATCAGGGGATCGGCATGCGCATGGCCCACGGCGGGATCTACCGCTGGGAGCTGGCGCGTCGGGGGGAAACGTACGCCCTCGCCGTACCGCCACGCTTTGCGACATCCGATCTTTTCGCCTCGATCCGCGCCGTAAAGGCGGGATTAGGGGTAGGATTTTTGCCGGAACTGTATATCCGGGAAGAGCTTGAGAATGGAGAGCTGGTGAGCGTTTTAAACGACTGGGCGCAGCCCTTTGCCGGGCTGCGCCTGTATTACCCCGGCCATCGCCACGTCCCGCCGGGACTGCGGGCGCTGGTGGCGATGATCCGCGAGCGCGGGATTATTCCAGGTTAGCCTTATTCAGCCCGTAAGCCGCGTCCAGCGAGCCGGGCGCCATGCGGGAGGTGATCCCCAGACGGTTCCAGGCGTTGATCGCCACGATGGCGAAGTTCAGCTCTGAAATCTCCACGTCCGAGAAGTGCTCCGCCACGCTGCGGTACAGCGCGTCGCTCACCCCGTGAACGCCAATCTGGGTCAGCGCTTCGGTGAAGGCCAGCGCGGCTTTCTCGCGGGCGCTGAACAGCGGGGACTCGCGCCAGGCCGCCAGATGGTACAGGCGCAGCTCCCGTTCCCCGGCGATTTTGGCCTCTTTAGAGTGCATATCCAGGCAGAAGGTGCAGCCGTTCAGCTGCGACACGCGAATGTCGATCAGGTGCTTCAGCGCCGGGTCGATGGAGGTTTTTGCCACCTCCATGCTCAGGGCAGACAGCGCGTTGGCGAGGGCAGGTGTAACTTTATGGTGGTTAACGCGAGTGCTCATTGTCTTTCCTCTTTTTGTGCGGCATGTGCCGTGCGATGAGGCAAATCTACGCCGTTCATGACATAGTAAAAAGATACAAAAAGCGTGAAATGAGGTAGGACATGAAGCCGGGCTATCACGACATTTATACCCGCTATCGCGACAACATCACGCGCGGCGTGCTGAAGCCGGGGGATAAGGTACCTGCCATCCGCGTGCTGGCGGAAGAGCTGAAGGTGGCGCGCAAAACCGTCGAAACGGCGTACGCCATTCTGACGGGTGAAGGGTATCTGGTGAGCCAGGGCGCGCGCGGCACGCGGGTCAACCCGGATTTACTGCTGCCGGATAACAATGCCCCTGCGGAACAGCCTACCGGTACGCTTCCGGCCTCGCTTATCAGCCAGCGCGAGCGGGCCGGTTTTCTGCGCCCCGGCATCCCCGCCCTCGACAGCTTCCCGTATAAAAAATGGCTGCTGCTGGCGGGCCAGGCGACGCGCGCCATGCGTCAGGAGGAGATGCTCAACCCGCCCGTCCTGGGCTGGTATCCGCTGCGCCAGGCCATCGCCAGCTATCTCAATATCTCGCGCGGCTTGTCCTGCACCGCCGAACAGGTGCTGATCACCAGCGGCTACAGCGGCAGCCTGCGGCTGATCCTCGACACCCTCGCCAGCCGCAGCGACAAGGTGGTATTTGAAGATCCGGGCTACTTTATGGGCCAGCAGCTGCTGAAGCGGATCGTGCCGCGCCTGCACACGGCGCCGGTCGATCGCTGCGGCATTGATACGGAATACCTGCTTCGTCACCATCGTGACGCGCTTTTTGCCATCGTCACCCCCTCGCACCAGAGCCCGCTGGCGGTGACGCTCTCCCTGCCGCGCAAGCAGCAATTGCTCGACTGGGCCAGCCAGAACGAGGCGTGGATCATCGAAGACGATTACGACGGAGAGTTTCACTACACCCGCAAGGTGCTGCCGTCGCTGAAAAGCCTCGACCAGCACGACCGGGTGATCTTTATGGGCACCTTCAGTAAAACCATCATGCCGTCGCTGCGCATGGGCTACGTGGTGATGCCCGCCAGCACCGTCGGGGCCTTTACCGACTGCGCGGATATCACCACCAGCGGCCAGCCGGTGCTGATGCAGAAGATCCTCACCGCGTTTCTCAACGAAGGGCATTTTTTCCGCCATCTCAAAAAGATGCGTGCGCTGTACCAGACCCGCCGCGACTGGATGATTGCCGCCCTGCGCGAGGTGTATGGCGATCTGTTTTTCACCGAGCAAAACGACGGCGGGATGCATATCGTGGCGTTTCTCACCAAAGGGAGCTGCGACCGGGAAGTGGCCCGCTGCTGGCAGGAACAGCAGCTGCAGGTCAATGCGCTCTCTGAGTGGTATCGCGGGTCGGGCAAACGCTACGGGCTGGTGATGGGCTATAACAACGTGCGGACGTATCAGGAGGCGGTGGAGCTGCTGGAAAGGCCGAAACGGCAGACGCTCGCGCTGTTGAGCTGAAAAACGCCGGGTGGCGGTTGCGCCTTACCCGGCCACGGTTTAAATATCATTGCGGGATAACCCAACGTCCTTGAGCTGCTCGTCGCTCATCTGGCTCAGGATGCGGCGGGTGCGGTTGATGCGATACCAGTTGCGGATCGTTTTGCCGATCCAGACAAATACGACGAACGGACGTTTTGATCGGTTCTCGTAGAATTCCATAATGCTCTCCTCACTGTGCCAGTGGGGTTATCATCCTGGAAATCGACCTGCGCAATACAGATGCAAAAACAACTTTTATTTAACATACAGATCCGCTAAAACGGTATCTGCATGCCGTTTTTTGCGGCAATCTGTACTGGTTTAATAATCTGTATGGTGAAAATAAAGGATACAGCATGACACGCTATCAACACCTGGCCAACCTTCTGGCAGAACGCATTGAACAAGGGCTGTATCGCAGCGGCGAGCGTCTGCCGTCGGTGCGCGCCCTGAGCCAGGAGCACGGCGTGAGCATCAGCACCATACAGCAGGCCTACCAGATCCTCGAAAACCTTCAGCTGATCACCCCCCAGCCGCGCTCCGGCTATTTTGTCTCGAAACGCAAAGCCCAGCCGCCCGTCCCGGCGATGACGCGCCCGGTGCAGCGCCCGGTGGACGTCACCCAGTGGGATGAGGTGATGATGCTGCTGGACGCCCGCGCCGACAAAGAGATGATCTCCTTTGGCGGCGGTTCGCCGGACATTAACCAGCCGAGCCTGAAGCCCCTGTGGCGCGAGATGAGCCGCCTTGCGCAGCATAACCCAAGCGAGATGCTGAGCTATGACGTGCTCGACGGCCGCCTTGAGCTGCGCGAGCAGATCGCCCGCCTGATGCTGGACGGCGGCTCTACCGTCTCGGCAAGCGACATTGTGATCACCAACGGCTGCCACGGCGCGCTGTCGATCGCCCTGCTCTCGGTGTGCAAACCGGGGGACATCGTGGCGGTGGAGTCGCCATCTTTTCACGGCACCATGCAGATGCTGCGCGGGTTTGACATCAAGGCGATTGAAATTCCCACCGACTCTGAAACCGGGATCAGCATTGAGGCGTTAGAGCTGGCAATGGAGCAGTGGCCGATCAAGGCGGTGATCCTGGTGCCCAACTGCAATAACCCGCTCGGGTTTATCATGCCGGAAGCGCGGAAAAAACAGGTTTTAGCCCTCGCCCAGCGGCACGATATCGTGATTGTGGAGGATGATATCTACGGTGAGCTAGCGGCGGAGTACCCGCGCCCGCGCACCATTCACTCGATGGACATCGATGGCCGCGTGATCCTCTGCAGCTCGTTTACCAAAACCGTGGCGCCGGGCCTGCGCGTCGGCTGGATTGTGCCGGGGCGCTATTACGACCGGGTGATGCACATGAAATACGCCGCGGGCGGGTTTAACGTGCCGGGCACCCAGATGGCGGTGGCGGCGTTTATTCGCGACGGCCATTACCATCGCCACGTGCGCCGTATGCGCCAGATTTATCAGCAGAATATGGAAACCTACACCTGCTGGGTGCGGCAGTATTTTCCGGCGGAGATTTGCGTCACGCGCCCGCAGGGGAGCTTCCTGCTGTGGGTTGAGCTGCCAGAGAAGGTGGATATGGTGTGCGTCAGCAAGCAGCTGTGCCGCCTGAAGATCCAGGCGGCGGCCGGGTCGCTGTTTTCCGCCTCCGGGAAGTACCGCAACTGCCTGCGGATCAACGTGGCGCTGCCGCCGACGGATAAGCATCGCGAGGCGTTGAAGAAGATGGGCGAGGCGATTGTGATTGCGATGGAGGAGTAGTACGTTTTTAGCGCCGGTGGCGCTACGGAATAAAGTGGCCGGGTAAGGCGAAGCCGCCACCCGGCAAAATCAACGACTCAGAACTTCCACGAAACGCTGCCCACAATGCTGCGTTCTGCGCCGAAGTAGCAGTAAGAGAGCGAGTTACACGCCGCGACGTAGCTTTTGTCCGTCAGGTTATTGACGTTCAGCTGTGCGCTCACGCCCGTGAGCCCCACTTTTGACAGGTCATATCCCACGACCATGTCCACCAGCGTGTACGACGGAAGCGTATGGGTGTTCTGGCGATCGCTGACGATCCCGTTGACATAGCGCACCCCGGAGCCGACGGTCAGGCCGTCCAGCGGGCCGGTTTTGACGTCGTAGCTCAGCCAGGCGCTGGCCATGTTACGCGGGGCATAAACGGCGCGCTTGCCCTCCTCTTCCGGGCTGCTCTTCTTATAGCGAATATCCGTGTAGGTGTACGCCGCCTGCATGCGCAGGCTGTCGGTCAGCTGACCAATCGCCTCCAGCTCAACGCCTTCGGATTCGATTTCACCGATGGAACGGTACGGATCGGTCGGCTCCTCTTTGGTAGCAATGTTCTTCTGGTTGATGCGGAACACCGAGGCGCTGAACTGGCTGTTCATCCCTTCTGGCTCATACTTCACGCCCGCTTCCCACTGCTTGCCCTTCATCGGATCCAGGATATTGCCCTGCTCGTCGGCAAAGCTGGTCGGCGTAAAGGCGGTGGAGTAGCTGACGTACGGCGCAACGCCGTTATCAAACAGATACAGCAGCGCCGCGCGGCTGCTGAAGTTGTTTTTATCCAGATCGCTGCGGGTGTGGTTGAAGTTGTCGACGTTCGACACGCTCACCTGGTCGTAACGCCCGCCAAGCGTCAGGCGCCAGCGGTCAACGGACATCTGATCCTGTAGGTAGTAACCGGTCTGGCGAAGCTTATGCTTTTCCCTGCTGTACTGGGTGATGTAGTCCGGCTTCGCACCGTAAACCGGGTGGAAGGCGTCAATCGGCGGGAAGCCGCCATAGTAGCCGGTCACGTTGTTGGTGCGGTCCTGATAGTCCATGCCAATCAGCACGCGGTGGTTCACCGCCCCGGTGTCGAAGCTGCCGTCGACCTGGTTATCCAGGGTGATGGCGTTCATCTTCTCGTCAGAGCCGGAATAGCCGCGGTTCAGCTCGGTGTCATTCAGCCAGCCTGCGGCATACACCTGGTTCAGCTCCACTTTGGTGTGCAGGTAGCGCAGCTTCTGGCGCACGGACCAGCCGCTGTCAAACAGGTGCTCAAGGTTATAGCCGACCATGTTTTCCCGACGATCGTACTTGTCGTAATCGTCTTCGCCTTCAAAGAACGTGTTGGAGATTTTCTTCCCGCTGTGCGGCACAACGGTGCCCTCGTACGGCAGGCCGGAGTGGCTGCCGCCTTCCGGATCGCGGTGCAGGTAGGCCATCAGATCCAGACGGGTGTTATCGGTGATACGCCAGGTCAGGCTCGGCATCAGCGCGTAACGCTCTTCCTTCAGCGGATCGAACTGGGAATCGGCATAGCGGGTCATCCCGCTGAGGCGCACCGCCACGCGGTCATTGTCATCAACCGGGCCGGTGACGTCGAACATCGCCCCACGCTGGCTATTGTTCCCGGCGAAGAGCTTGATCTCCCCGCCCGGATCGAACGACGGTTTACGGGAGGTAAGCGCCACAATCCCGCCCGGCGATGAACGGCCATAGAGCACGGAGGCCGGACCGCGCACGACTTCGATACTGTCCAGGAACCACGGATCAACCACCAGCGAGCTGTGGGAGTTGGTGTCGCCCATCATCTTCAGGCCGTCCAGGTAAACGTTGTCCAGGCTGCCGTCAGAGAAGCCGCGCAGCACCATGTAGTCAAAGCGGTTAGACGCCCCAATCTGGTTGCTGTAGACCCCCGGCGTGTAGCTCACGGCCTGACGCACGCTGGTTGCGCCCTGCTCTTCGAACTGCTCGCGCGTGACGATAGAGACCGACTGCGGAGTTTCAATATCCGGCGTTTCAAGCTTGGTGGCCGCAGACTGCATCTGCGAGGTCACCACCACGGTGTCAGTTTTTTGCGCATCCTGCGCCAGTAAAGGAAAAGCGACGCTACCGGTAACCCATCCCACCAGCAGTGCCAGACGCGATTTAGCAAACATAACCCTCTCCAGAGATATTTCTTATTGTTAATAAGAATTATTACCTTTTTGAGAGTGCAAACGGCTATGCGCGCCGCCAGGTTACGTATGCGCGATGCTAAACCGCACGGGATGCGTTCGCGCGATGGGCGAAATTACGTTAGCGGAGTTTGCGCACGTCGCCCGGAGAAATCCCGTAATGACGACGAAACGCGGTGGCGAAGTTGGTGGCATGCTGATACCCGCACATCCAGGCCGCCTGCTGCACGCTGTGGCCTTCCAGAAGATAGCGGCGCGCCAGCGCAAGGCGACAGTCGCGAAGATAATCGAAGAGGGTGCAGCCGTAGCGCTGACGGAACTTGCTGCGCAGGCTGCTTGGGCTCATTGCAGCCAGGGCTGCCAGCTGCGCGAGAGTATGATCCCGTTCAGGAGACTGTTCCAGCATGCTCCGTACGCGTTCCAGGCGCGCATGCTCAGGGCGGCTCGGGCAGGGCTGCTGGCGCTGGTTCAGGCCGTGGCCGAGCAGCTGGTACATCAGCCCCTCCAGCAATAGCTTACGCGCGAGCATGCTTCCCCTCTGCTGCTGCGCATGCTGAATGCCTGACATAACAAACTCGGGAACGTGCCAGACAAACGTGGGTGTATTCAGGTTTTGCCATTCCAGCAGCAGCGACTCAAGCAGGGCTTCACGCCCGGCTTCATGCGGGTACACGCCAAACGAGAGCGTTTTCAGCGCGCTGTCGGCGTCGTGACGCGCACTCATCACCTGTTCCTCACTCAGACGGGCGCTGAACGCCATGCCGGGACGAACGTGATAGTCGATGCCATTGAGCGCGATCGTAACGCACCCTTCCAGAACTACCAGCATATAGAGCGGGCTGCTGTGGCGGGATGTGGTTTCGTAGGGTTGTAATACATGCACGTCGGAGTGGGTCAGCGAAATGCCGGACGAGAGCGTCATCTCTTCCACATTCCCCTGCAACACCGGGCTGCCGCTGACCTGCTCCCCTTTTAACAGCGGGAAACGGTAGTCGATGCCGTAGCGCTCGCCGAATACCTGAAAATCCTCAACAAAAAATATGCGTTTCGCTGATCTATTTTCACTCTGGAGCATAATTCGGGGCCTGCATCGGGAAAAGGACAGGCAAAACAGTACCATCCCTTTGCCATGTCAGCAATCACCGGGCGCAGACACTATTACGCTCCGGACAAAGCCGGAGCGAAGATATATATTTCTTTACGAGAAATATATTTATGCTTCCTGCCACTCAGCAAAAACCTCTTTATGGTTTTTGGTCAGGATAACTTTATTATCTTCGACCTTATCGACCCAGCCGAGAGGAATAAAGTGGTGCTTGCCGCCTGATTCAGGGTCACTCTTCGCAAGCTTGATACGCTCGCCGTCTAAATGGTCCACAACCCCGACGTGCGTTCCGCAGCTGGCGACAACCTGAGTGTGATCCTTAATTGCGCTTTTATCTACCATAATCATTCTCCTGTTTCGGTTATTTGCCTGTCGCACAAAAAATAAATGTAGCGCATAAATTCAGGCTTAAAAGGCTTATTAGCATTTTGAAACATCATTGACAGAATGGAATATGATGTCTATTTAACGCCGAAGTGAAAAAATAAGAATGAGATGAATTATTCCCGACTGATTATTTCCCGATCATAATTAAATTATCGCAACCAACGAGGAGGTATTTATGACGATTCGCAACAATAATCGGGCAGAAATTTCGCTGGCTCTTGGTGAAGCGGTCCTGGACATCGTGCAAAAAGGCCATGAGTTATCGCGAGAGAATCTCGCCCAGGCGATGAAAATCAAAGCGGAGAAAGAGCGCGACGACGAGCGGCTTTTGAACTACTGGAAGGCATGTAATATGCTGGTTTAAACGTAGCGGCGTTTAGGCTGGCTAAACGCCGCCTCCTGTTACTCGTCGAAGTACCAGTACCCCTGGTTAATCAGCCCGGTGAGTTCGTCAACAAACGCCGGGTTTTTCAGCGCATCGCCCAGCTCGGCCTGGCCGAGTTCGGTGTAGCGGCACAGCGCATCTGCCCCGTTCACATCCGCCGTTTCCAGCTGTTCGCTGTTGATAAAGAAGCTGCCGTTAACGTTCAGCACGCGCAGGCCGCTCAGGCGAGACAGCGTTTCGCCGCCCTGCAGCGCGTCCAGCACCTCGTCTGCCGAATACGGCGGCTCGGCGGCGGCGATATCCAGCTCGTGGCGCGGCGTGGAGACGAAGCTGCCAAACCATTTCGTGAAATCGTCCGGCTTGCTAATCATGTCGATCATCATCTGACGGATACGATCGAGCTCGTACTGCTCCACGCGGCCAGGATGTTCACGACAGGTCAGATCCGGATCGCTGTAGTGCTCGCCGCCCAGATCGTTTTCCAGCGCGTAATCGGCGAAGCTGCTGATCAGATCGCGGCCGTTCGGCCCGCGGAAGCCGACGGAGTAGTTGAGCGCGGTTTCATGGGTGAAGCCGTCATGCGGGAATCCAGGCGGAATGTAGAGAATATCGCCCGGCTCAAGATCTTCATCGATGATCGGCTCAAACGGATCCACGTGCAGCAGCGCCGGATGCGGGCAGAACTGACGCATCGGCAGCTTGTCGCCCACGCGCCAGCGGCGGCTGCCCATCCCCTGAATGATAAACACGTCGTACTGATCGATATGCGGACCCACGCCGCCGCCCGGCACGGAGAAGGAGATCATCAGATCGTCCAGACGCCAGTCCGGCAGGACGCGGAACGGACGCACCAGCTCTGCGGCGGGCATATGCCAGTGGTTCACCGCCTGCGCCAGCAGCGACCAGCCGGTTTCGCCCAGACCGTCAAAGTGCTCAAACGGACCATTGCTGGCCTGCCATTTGCCGTTAGCGTGGCTCACCAGACGGCTATCGACTTCCGGCTCCATCGCCAGGCCTGCCAGCTCGTCCGGGGTAATCGGGTCGACAAAATTCGGGAAGGCATTTTTCAGCACTACGGGTTGTTTTTGCCAGTATTTCTCAAGAAATTCCGGCCAGTTCAGGTTCAATTGATACGCCATGGGTAGCACCAGCGAGAGGGGAAACAGGCGCGATTATAGGCAAGAAGGCAGAGGGGGAACTTGTCATGGGTCAAACGAGCGCGCGTAGGTCGGGTAAGGCGAAGCCGCTACCCGACACGTACACGGCGGTAAAACTTAATCCAGGTTCAGCTCGTCGTAATGGGTAATCAGTTTGCCCACGATGCCGTAGTCCAGCGCTTCTGCCGGAGACATCCAGTAGTTGCGGTCGGTGTCTTTTTTCACTTTTTCCAGCGGCTGGCCGGTGGCATCAGCGATCAGCTTGTTGACGCGATCCAGCATGCGGATGATCTCGCGCGCTTCGATCTCAATATCCGTCGCCTGACCGCGCACGCCGCCCAGCGGCTGGTGGATCATAAAGCGGGTATTCGGCAGCGAGTAGCGGTGCTCTTTTTTCGCTGCCAGGAAGATGGTGATCCCGGCGCTTGCCACCCAGCCGGTGCCGATGACGTGCACTTCCGGGCGGATGAACTTGATGAAGTCGTGAATGGTGTCACCCGCTTCCACGTGGCCGCCCTGGCTGTTGATGTACAGCTTGATCGGATCGTTGCTGACGCTTTGCAGCAGGATCATCTGGGTAATGACCTTCTGCGCCAGCTCCTGGTTGATCTCGCCGGAGATGACAATCGAACGGGACTCCAGCAGTTTTTGCTGCAGAGCGCCCGCGCCGCTTGACCCTTCCGCTTTGTCCTTGTCGCTTTCTTTCAGTGTGTAGTGCATTGTTGTTTCCTCAGCTTGTCGCGCTCAAAACCAGAGTGTAGCCTGTTTTATCGGTGAAAGTCCTCACAGACAAATAACGAGGGATCTTATGAATATTGCACATGTCGCACTCTGGACCCGCAGCCTTGAGGCCCAGGTTCAGTTCTGGGAAACGGTGTTTAATGGCCGCAGTAACGAACGCTACGTCAGCAAAAACCGTCCGGGGTTTGAATCCCATTTTATTACCCTGGATGACGGGCCGACCCTCGAGCTGATGACGCTGCCGGACCTGCCCGACGCCCCGTCGCACCCGGAGTTTATCGGCTGGGCGCATATCGCCATTAACGTCGGCAGCAAGGCAAAAGTGGACAGCATGGCCGAGCGGGCGCAGGCAAACGGCACGCTGCTCAGCGCCCCGCGCATGACCGGGGACGGCTTCTATGAAGCGGTAGTCGCGGACCCGGACGGCAACCGCATTGAGCTTGTCGGTGCATAAAAACAGCGTTTCATTCCTTCACCGCCCCCGCCCCGGCTCGCTATACTTCATATGGTTATCATATTGTTAAATGATAATGATATTTAATGTGTTAAGATGAAAGTCAGCATAAACAGTCTCTTACGCCACCGTTGGGACTGTTTGCATCCTCGACATTTAAATCAGCACCGGGGCGGTGAATGGAACACATTGTGTATGTGGTTGATGACGATGACGCGGTCAGGCAGTCCGTAATCGGGCTGCTGGAATCGGCAGACTTAAACGCCATCGGCTTTTCATCAGCAGAAACGTTTCTTCAACACCGGTTTGAGGATCTGCCGTCGTGCGTGATCCTCGATATGCAGATGCCCGCCATCTCGGGCTTCGAGGTGGCGGACGCGCTCAAAGACAGCGGGCGCGAGATCCCGATTATTTTTCTCACCGGCCACGGCACTATCCCGATGTCGGTGCGCGCCATCAAAGGCGGCGCGTACGAATTTCTCACCAAGCCCGTTGAATCCGCCGCGCTGATCGACGCCATTGAGTCCGCGCTGCAGCTGGCGGAGAACAACGCCGAGCGCAATAAAGAGCACTACGCCCTGAAGCAGCGCCATTTGTCCCTCACGCCGCGCGAGCACGAGGTGCTTGAGCTTGCCATCACCGGCAAGCTCAACAAGCAGATTGCCGCCGAGCTGGGCGTCAGCGAGATCACGGTGAAGGTGCACCGCCGCCGCGTGATGGAGAAAATGCAGGTGCGCTCCGTGGCCGAGCTGGTCAGGGCCGTGGAGCGCCTGACCAAAAGCCAGCCCGCGGAGTAACGTTTACCCTTCCTGCGCGGCCAGCGGCAGCGCGAAGGTAAACACCGTGCCGTGCGGCTCCCGGCGGCGCGCGCTCAGCTTCCCGCAGTGGCGCTCGATGATGCTGGCGCTGATGGTCAGCCCCATCCCCATACCCTGCGGCTTGGTGGAGTAGAACGAGTCAAAAATCTGCTCCAGCCGTTCGGGCTCAATGCCGCTCCCGGTATCGGCGATCTCAACGATCACTTTCCCGTCCGCGTTGGCGGTGCTGAGGATGATGGTGCTGGCGCGATCCCTCACCTCGGCCATCGCCTCTACCGCATTCATCACCAGATTCAGCAGCACCTGCTGGATCTGCACGCTGTCCCCGGTGATAAAGCTGTCGCTGGCGTTCAACAGATAATCAACGCTAATGTGTCTCTGCTCCAGCTCGCTGCGCGAAAGCGTGAGGATATGGTGGATCAGGTAGTGCATATCGATGCGCGAGAAGGTGGGATCCTGCTTGCGCGTCAGGGACTGGATGCTGCGAATGATCTCCCCCGCACGCGCGCCTTCCGCGGCGATCTCCTCCAGCCCTTCGCGCACTTTATCCAGGCGGGCGGGCTCGCGGCTGAGCCAGCGCAGGCTCGCCCCGGCATTCGAGACGATGGACATCAGCGGCTGGTTGATCTCGTGGGCGATGGAGGAGGTCAGCTGTCCGACGGTGGTGGCGCGGGACACCCTCGCCAGATCCGCCTGCGCCACCCGCATGGCATCCTCCGCGGCGCGCTGGCTGGTGATATCGGTAATGATGCCGTAGTACTCGTTCACCTCGCTGCCCACCCCCACCGGATCGCCAATCCCGAGGAGGTAGCGCGTTGAGCCGTCGGTGCGCTTTATACGAAACTCCGCACGCATGGAGAGCCCGTCGCGCACGCTCTGGGTGACGATGGCGCTAATGCGGGCGTAATCGTCCTCGTGGACGAAGGTTAAAAACTCCGCCATGGAGATCATCTTTTGCTGGTCGGGCAGGCCGAGAATGCGGGCGTACTCTTCCGAGACAAACATCAGATCCTGCTCCAGCTCCCAGCGCCAGCTGCCGGTGTGGCTGATCTGCTCGCCCAGCATCAGCGAGGTCTGGCTGGCGCGCAGCTCTTTTTCCACCCGGCGGCGCTGAATGTTCTCCGCCAGCAGCTCGGCGTAGAGCCGCGCCGTCTCCAGGGATACCGCTGCCTGCGCGCCCAGCAGGCTGACCACGCGCGAGTGCTCGGCGGTGAAGACCTCCGGCATCAGGCGGTTTTCCAGGTAGAGCACGCCCACCAGCCGCGCCTGTTTGAACATCGGGACGCACATCACCGCCGCCCCCGAGGTCACCAGATAAGGGTCCTGGCTGAAGGGATGAAACTCCTCCGGCTTGCCGGTGCGGATCTCCTGCCCGGTGCGGATCACCGCAGCCAGCACCGACAGCGGCATGTCGGTCGCCATCGGCACGTCTTTCAGGATCCGCACCCGCACGCCGTCGGTGCTGGTCCAGGCGCTGGCCTCGATCTCCGGGATCAGGTTATCGCTCACGCGAAGCAGCAGGCCGCGCTGCGCCCCGGCGCGTTCGAGCAGGATGGTCATCAGGTTTTCAATCAGGCGCTCAAGATTGATCTCTTCCGACAGCGCGCGGGAAGCCTTGATCACGCTCTGCAGATCGCGGATCGTCTCGTTCTGGGCAAACGCCACCGTGTCGTAGGCGCTGGCCTGCCCGGAGGCCAGCAGGTGCGGGAAATCCTGCTCCAGCTGGCGCACCTTGGCCTGCGCGCCCGCGCGGCCCCAGGCGGCAATCGAGCCGCGGAAGTGCGCGTCTGATGCGGTTGGGTAGCCGCAGGCCAGCGCAAAGCGGCCCGCCAGCTCGTGGGCCAGGGCGTTAATCGGGTTAAAGCCACCCTCGCGGGAGAGCCGGACCGCCTTCTCATACTGCTCAAGCGCAATGCTGTTCATCCCGTCCAGACGGACAATTTCGGCGTATATCAGCGCCTCTTTATCCGCGAACGTGCCGGGATTAATGCGCGCCCAGAGGGCGATTTTGTCGTAGTGTGCGTGAATGCTGCGGCGGTGATTCGCCGAAAACGTCTCCGGCGTCAGCTGACGTGAGAGCGCCAGCGCGCTGTAGAGATGGTAATCCAGCAGATGGATATGGCCCGGCGCAGACCACGCGTACCAGCCCGCCATCTCAAGATCCGCCTGCGCGTCGGTATACTCGCCGCAGGTAAAGTGCGCCATGCCACGGTAGAGCCAGTACCAGAACAGCATGGTGGAGGTCTGCTCCGGGGCCTGCTCCGGCGACGCGGGAAGCAGCGCCTCTGGCAGCGCCTGCGACGCGGTCCAGGTGCCAATCGTCGGCGTGCGCAAAAACTCCACGAAGGTGCGCTGGAGCATCAATATGGTCTCTACGTCCTGGAAGTGGGTTTTACGTACAAACGCCAGGCCGCGATCGATGCTGGTCAACACCCCGTCCAGGTGATCGCCCCGTGAGAGGAAGTTAATGACCTGATGGCAGGCCGCAAAGCAGGCCACCGTCATATCGCCGTGGGTAACGGCGGCGGTGAAGCAAGCTTTTGCGCACTCAATGGTGAATGACAGCGGCTGGGTCCAGACGCTGAGCTGGTCGAGGGGCAGCAGGGTTTTGGCTTCGAACGCGTCGTAGCCGTGGCGGTTCACCAGCTCGCGGGCCAGGGTGCCGTACTGGAACCCGAGGCGGTACTCGGCGTAGCGCTGGCCAATCAGCACGCCAAACCAGGCCATCGCCGTGGTGGAGGCGCCAGTGATGCCGTGGTCGAGGGTGAGGTGCATCATGCGGCAGAGCAGCAAAAAATGCAGGCGCGGGCAGATGAAGCTGGCGCAAATGCTGGCGCTGTAGAGCAGGTTCATCACCGCTTCGGTTTCCGGGTTATCCATTCGCGACAGCTGGGCAAAAAGGTTTTGCGGCGCGTCGGCCGTGCGGTTGCAGAAGTGTTCCCAGGCCTCGTCGCAGTCGGCGTCTTCCGGGTGGCGGCCAATCTGAATACCAAAAATCCCCAGCCAGCAGAGCGCCGCCTCCAGCGCCAGACGGCTGTCCGACTGGCGAATGTACACTTCCACCAGCAGGTTGGCCGCCAGCGCCTTTTCGGTCAGCCCGCCGGGGCAGCCGAGGATGGCATCACACAGCTCGCGGGTGCGCTCCAGGTGCCCCAGAGCAAACTCGCAGCCCGCCTCTTCGATATCAAGCATAAAGTCTGACACCGTCCCGGCGTTGCCCAGCGCTCTGGCGGTCTGGATATAGCTGAGTGCCGATGGATAATCCCCCGAACGCTTTGCCCGTCGTGCGGCCAGCAGGCTCAGCTCGCGGAACATCTGGCGCTGCGGCGCGGGCTGGATGCAGTCCAGCGCGGCCGTGACGTGGTGAACGGCGCGGAACAACAGTTCGTTCCCCGCGGCCTGACGCGCGGCGTCGGCCAGCAGGCTGGCGGTGGTCAGGTGAAGATGGCTTTTCTCATGCTGATCCAGCATCGCAAAGGCCGCCTCCTGCACCCGGTCGTGGGTGAAGGCGTACTCTTTTTCCGTCAGCACAATGAGCTGGGCCATCACCGCCGGATGCAGCGCATAGCGCATTTCCGCCATCGACATGCTGACCACCCGGCAGATCATCTCCATCTCGCCCGTGCCGCCGAGGCAGGCGAGGCTGCCCAGCAGGCGGCGCGTCTCGTCGGGCAGCTCTTCGAGCTGCTCCAGCACCAGGGTAACGACGTTTTCGGTGTAGTGCCGGGCGCGGATCGCCTGCAGATCGTAGTGCCACTTATCCTGATATTTGTTGTGCACCACCAGCCCGTCATCCACGATGCGGCGGAAAAACTCGTGCACAAAGAGCGGGTTGCCCCCGGTTTTCTCGTGGATCAGCGTGGCGAGGTCGGTCGTCGCCGCGCTGCGGGCACGAAATATCGTCGCCAGCCAGCGTGCCACCGCCTTCACGGACAGCGCCTGCGGGACAATTTCAGTCGCGTTTTGCGCCGCCTCCGGCAGGCTCGCCAGCTGCTGTTGCAGCGTCGGTTCAGACAACGAACCGATATCGCGGTGGGCGACCACCAGCAGCAGCGGGATAGCGCCGCAGGTCACCAGCAGATGTTTCAGCGTATGCAGGCTGGCCGCGTCGCTCCACTGGAGATCGTCGAGCACCAGCACCAGCGGGCAGCCCTGAGAAGCAAAGGTTTTAACCAGCGCCAGCACCATATGGCTGAAGCGCGCCCGGGCATCAATGGAAAAGGTATCCGCCGAGTAGCGCGGCTTGCTCTCAAGGAGCAGCCCCAGCTCGGGCACCAGGCTGACGGCCAGCGCTTCGTACCCCTCCAGGGCGCGCGACAGGCGGATTTTCCACTTCGCTACATCTTCCGCGGGCAGCCCCAGCAGGTGCAGCGTCAGGGTGCGGAACGCGGAGCTTAACACGCCGTAGGGCAAAGACGGCGAGAACTGATCGACTTTCCCCACCGCCAGCAATACCTGACGCTGCTGCAGCGTTTTGAGCGCCGTCGCGATGATGGACGATTTGCCAATCCCCGACGGCCCGCCGATCGTCACCAGCTCCGGCACCAGATTCTGGCCCACCCGCTCAAACGCGGCAATGACGTCATTCGCTTGCGGATGCGTCGCGAACAGGGAGTCCGCCAGATGGATCGCGGGAGTGCGGTCCTGCTGGCCGGGCGTAAAGGCGACGATCTCGCCCTCGCAGGTCAGCGTCGCCTGGCAGCGGCGGAGGTCGGCAATCAGCCCGTCGACCGTCTGGTAGCGGTTATCGGGGTGCTTCTCCAGCAGCTTGAGGATGATGGTCGACAGCATTCCCGGCACGTCCGGGCGAATCACGTCCGGGGCCAGCGGCTCCGAGGCAATATGGTAGTGCGCCCAGTTGGTCTGATCGTCCTCCCCCAACTCAAACGGCAGGCGTCCGGTCAGGAGTTCATACAGCACCATGCCGAGGCTGTAGAGATCGCTGCGGCCGTCAACGGGACGCCGGGTGCGGGTGGTGTGCTCCGGCGACATATACGCGGGCGTACCGCCTGAAACGGCAAGCCGGGTCTGGGAGAAGGCCCCGGAGAGGCTACAGGAGAGGCCAAAGCTGCCCAGACGGCAGGTGGCATCGTGATGAACAAAAATCGCGCCGGGCTTGATATCGCCGTGGATCAGGTTTTGCAGGTGCATCTGGCGCAGGGGAACGCAGATCTGGATCGCCATCTCAATAAAGCGCGAGTTCCCCGAGATCGCCCTGCCCGCGCGCCGCGCCAGCAGCTCAAACGCAAACGGCGCATACACCAGCGCGAAACGTCCCCGGTACTGGGTGGAGGCTACGGCACGGATGGCCCAGCTGTCCTGCAGCACGTCACGCAGCGCAAATTCATTTTTTAGCAGCCGCGTGGCCCGCTCTTCCTCTTCGTCGCTCACCGCGGTGGCAATGATGAACGAGCCGCCGGAATGGGGATGGCGCGCGTGCATCCAGGCGATACCGCCCTCCTGCGCCAGCACGGTAAAAATCACATCCTCTTTAAGGACAAAAACCCGCCCCTGGTGAAGATTCCCCTGGGCGGGCCAGAATGCAGGCTGCTCGTGTTCGTTCATCCGCGATCCTTATCGTCGGCGGGCCAGCTCCCGCTGTATATGATCCAGCAGAATATCGATGTTAATGGGTTTACGCAAAAATGCAGCGGCGCCCAGGCTAAGAGCGTACCGCTGCATATTTTCATCAGCATGACCGGAGATAAAGATCACGGGCGGCGGGGGGACGGCCAGCAGCCGCAGCTTGTCAAACAGCTCCAGGCCGCTCATGCCCCGCAGCTTGATATCGGCGATCACCAGCGCCGCGCCGGACAGGGCGAGCGGATGGCTCAGAAACACCTCTGCCGAATCAAACGTATCGGCGGCATACCCTTCCGACTCCAGGAGATTACTCAGCCCGCTGCGGACGGAACGTTCGTCATCAATGATGGCAATGCGCCACGGCAGCGTCATGCTGTCTTTCCTCAAAAAAATCATTAAACGTCGCGATCGTCCTTCGCGGGCGCAGGGGGCGCCGTGCCGCTGATTTTCGGCACGCATTCGTAACGAAACCAGGCGAGGGTAAACGGTTCGCGACTCAGTAAACGCCGTCCCACCGGGATGAGCTGTTCACCCACCAGCATGCCAAACAGGCCAAGCAGGGCGACAACCGGCGGTGCCGGGGAATGAACGTCGAGCAGGGCGTAAATTACCCCAGCAACCACGCCGCACACCAGCGAAATTATCCATGCTCTCATGACGTTGCTCCCGTCTGCGATTTCACCTGTGGAACCGTTACCTGAGGAGGCGGCGCGCCGTCGCGGGATAACAGATGGCGCGTCGCCTGTTCACCCGCCAGCATCCCCAGCAGGCCAATCAGCGCCAGCGCGGGCGGCGCAGGGGAGCGCACCTTCAGCACGGCATACATCAGGCCAATCAACACGCCTGCGGCAAGGGATATCAGCCCAGTACTCATCGTGAACTCCAGAGAAAGAGGCAGCGGCGAGCCGGATGAGGGACCAGCCCGCCGACGGAACTTAGCGAGCCGGGACCGGCGCTAAGGTGCGGTGCTCGCTCTTCTGGCGAGACGGCGCTTTGTGCACCATGGTGTAGGCGTAATCCACGCCCATGCCGTACGCGCCGGAGTGTTCGCGCACGATATCCATCACCGCGGTATAGGTCTCTTTACGCGCCCAGTCGCGCTGCCACTCCAGCATCACCTGCTGCCAGGTCACCGGGATCACGCCTGCCTGGATCATGCGCTGCATCGCGAAGTCGTGGGCTTCTTTGGAGGTGCCGCCGGACGCGTCCGCCACCATATAAATTTCGTAGTCGCCTTCCAGCATCGCGCACAGGGCAAAGCTGTTGTTGCACACTTCGGTCCACAGGCCGGCAACCACCACCTTCTTCTTGCCGTTAGCCTTCAGCGCGTCGCGCACCTTCTGGTCGTCCCAGGAGTTCATGGAGGTACGCTCCAGAATGTCCTGGCCCGGGAAGACGTCCAACAGCTCCGGATAGGTGTTACCGGAGAAGCTTTCGGTCTCAACGGTGGTGATGATGGTCGGGATGTTGAACACTTTGGCCGCTTTCGCCAGCGCCACGGTGTTGTTTTTCAGCACCTGGCGGTCAATCGACTGCACGCCAAACGCCATCTGTGGCTGGTGATCGATAAAGATGATCTGACAGTTCGCAGGGGTTAACACTTCGAGCTTTGAAGAGGTCATAGCATTTTCCAGTGGTTAAGGGTAGAAATCGCCGCGAGCGCCGCGACGATAAAGTCACCCTCATCCTGCGGTTTTCCGTCGCCGCGCGTAATTATCTCTTCGTATAGTTAACCTTAGGTATAGTTATACTTTGGTATACCTATCCTATTGTATAACTGGATCTTTGCCGAAACCGGTTCCCATAATCCTGACCATTCCCCCTCTCAGTCAGGAGCAGTTATGGTTACCCTCGGTAAAGCCGATCTTATTCTGGTTAACGGCCAGTTTCACACCGTCGATCGCGAAAATCCTGTCGCGGAAGCCGTTGCCGTGCGCGACGGAAAATTTCTGGAAGTGGGTACCGTCGCCGAGGTGATGCAGCACTACTGCGACGGCACTAAGGTGGTGGATTTGAAAGGCCACACCGCGATCCCCGGCCTGAACGACTCGCACCTGCACCTGATCCGCGGCGGGCTGAACTATAACCTCGAGCTGCGCTGGGAAGGCGTGCCCTCCCTGGCCGACGCCCTGCGGATGCTGAAAGAGCAGGCCCTGCGCACCCCGTCGCCCCAGTGGGTGCGCGTAGTCGGCGGCTGGAGCGAGTTCCAGTTTGCCGAGCGCCGCATGCCGACGCTGGATGAGATTAACGACGCCGCGCCGGACACCCCGGTCTTCATCCTGCACCTGTACGACCGCGCCCTGCTCAACCGCGCCGCGCTGAAGGTGGTCGGCTACACCAAAGACACGCCCAACCCGCCGGGCGGCGAGATCCAGCGCGACGCCAACGGCAACCCGACCGGGATGCTGATTGCCCGTCCGAACGCCATGATCCTCTACGCCACGCTGGCCAAAGGGCCGAAGCTGCCGCTGGAGCAGCAGGTTAACTCCACCCGTCAGTTTATGCGCGAGCTGAACCGTCTGGGGCTGACCAGCGCCATCGACGCGGGCGGCGGCTTCCAGAACTACCCGGAAGATTACGAGGTGATTGCCGAGCTGCACGAGAAAAAGCAGATGACCATCCGCATCGCCTATAACCTGTTTACCCAGCGTCCGGGCCACGAGCTGGAAGACTTTGAAAAATGGACCGACATGCTCACGCCGGGCCAGGGCAGCGACTTCTTCCGCCACAACGGCGCGGGCGAGATGCTGGTCTTCTCCGCCGCCGACTTTGAAGACTTCCTCGAGCCGCGCCCGGACCTCGCGCCGGGCATGGAGGACGAGCTGGAGCGCGTGGTGCGCCATCTGGTGGAGCACCGCTGGCCGTTCCGCCTGCACGCCACCTACAACGAATCCATCAGCCGCATGCTGGACGTGTTCGAAAAAGTTAACCGCGACATTCCGTTCAACGGCCTGCACTGGTTCTTCGACCATGCGGAAACCGTTACCCAGGCCAACATCGACCGCATCAAAGCGCTGGGCGGCGGCATTGCCGTGCAGCACCGCATGGCCTTCCAGGGGGAGTACTTTGCCGAGCGCTATGGCATCGAAGCTACCCGCCACACGCCGCCGGTGGCAAAAATGCTCGAGACCGGCGTACCGGTGGGCTTAGGGACGGACGCCACCCGCGTGGCGAGCTACAACCCGTGGACCGCGCTCTACTGGCTGGTCTCCGGCCGCACCGTCGGCGGGATGCAGATGTACGATCACAGCGCCCGCCTGGACCGCGATACCGCCCTGATGCTCTGGACCCAGGGCAGCGCGTGGTTCTCCAGCGAGCAGAACCAGAAGGGGCAGATCAAGGTCGGCCAGCTCGCGGATCTGGCGGTGCTCAGCAAAGACTACTTCCGCGTGCCGGAAGAGGAGATCAAGGGCATCGAGTCCGTCCTGACGGTGGTCAACGGCGACATCGTCTACGCCGCAGGCAGCTTTGGCCCGCTCGCGCCACCGGCCATTCCGGTCCTGCCCGAGTGGTCCCCGGTGGTGAAGGTGCCGGGCCACTACCGCAGCGCGCCGCCGCAGGCTACGCGCGTCGGCATGAACACCGTCCACCACTGCAGCGGCCCGTGCGGAGTTCACAGCCACCAGCATGATTTCGCCCGCACGTCAGAGATGCCGGTGTCCGACGATAACGCTTTCTGGGGGGCGCTGGGCTGCAGCTGCTTTGCATTCTGATGAAAAACACTACTATGCCGCCCCGGGTCGACCTGGGGCTGTTCTTCCTGCGCCTCACCGGCAGCCTGCTGCTGCTCTACGTGCACGGCCTGCCGAAGGTGCTGCACTTCAGCGAAGAGCTGACGCGCATTGAAGATCCGTTTGGCTTCGGGCCTTACGCGAGCCTGATCCCGGCGATCGTCGCCGAAGTCATCTGCCCGCTGTTGATCATTGCGGGCGTCTACACCCGCCTGGCGTGCCTGCCGATTATCGCCGTGCTGCTGGTGGCGATGCTGGCGGTACACCCGGACTGGTCGATTGCCGAAGGGCAGTTTGGCTGGCTGCTGCTAATTATCTTCACCACTCTCGCCCTCACCGGGCCGGGCCAGTGGCGGCTGCAGCGTAAGGCAACGGAGAGGTTCGCATGACCCAGGTTAACGACGTTCGCGACGCACACGTTGAGACGACGCCCGCGCGGGCGGTTTCGCCCTGGCAGCCGCTGAGCCAGCCGGTGTTCCGCATGCTGTGGATCGCCACGGTGGTCTCTAACGTCGGCTCATGGATGAGCGACGTCGGCATCAACTGGAGCATGCTGACGCTCAGTGCCGATCCGCTGGATATCGCGTTGGTGCAGGCGGCGAGCAGCCTGCCGATGTTCCTCTTCGCCCTGCCGTCCGGGGTGATGGCGGACATCGTCGACCGGCGTAAATACCTGCTCTTCTCCCAGCTGTGGGTGTTCATCGCCGCCGCCGGGCTGACGGTGCTCTCCTTCACCGGACACGTCACCCCTTCCGTTCTGCTGGTGGCGACGTTCCTGCTGAGCGTGGGCGCGGCGATGAGCTCGCCGCCGTTCCAGGCCGTGGTGCCCGATCTGGTGAGCAAGCCGGAGCTGGGTGCCGCCGTGGCGCTGAACTCGCTCGGGGTGAACATCAGCCGGGCGATTGGTCCCGCGCTGGGCGGTTTTCTGCTTTCGCTCGCCGGACCGTGGATGGTGTTTGCCCTGAACGCGCTGTCCGTGGTCGGCGTGGCGTGGGTGCTGTGGCGCTGGCGTCCGGCACCGTCCGTGCAGCGCCTGCCGCCGGAACACTTCTTCTCCGCGGTGCGCTCCGGCATTCGCTACGTGCACGCCGCGCCGGTGCTGCGCAACGTGCTGGTGCGCACCGTGGCGTTCTTCGTTTTCGGCAGCGCGGGCTGGGCGCTGCTGCCGCTGGTGGCGCGCCGCGAGCTGGGTTTAGGCCCGGCGGGCTACGGCGTGATGCTGGCGTGCATTGGCCTGGGGGCCATTGCCGGGGCCATCCTGCTGCCGCGCCTGCGCCAGCGGCTGAACGCCGACCGCCTGATGGTGGCCGCGAGCCTGGTTTTTGCCCTCACCATGCTGGCGCTGGCGTTCGTGCGCCACGTCTGGCTGCTGAACCTGTTTGAGTTCTTCACCGGCTTCGCGTGGATTGCGGTGCTCTCGACGCTGAACCTCGGCGCGCAGCGCAGCGCCGCCCGCTGGGTGAAGGCCCGCGCGCTGGCGGTCTACCTGACGGTGTTCTTCGGCTCGATGACCACGGGCAGCGCCATCTGGGGGCAGATCGCCTCGCAGTTTGGCACCCCAACCTCGCTGGTGATCGCCACGCTGGGGATGGTGCTGGCAAGCGCAACGGTGTTCCGCTGGAAGCTGGAGAAAGATCCTGATTTAAACCTCGACCTGAGCGGCCAGCCGCTGGACGGCGTGGAGATTGAGCTGCCGAACGAGCGCGGCCCGGTGCTGGTCTCGCACGAGTACATCATCGACCCGCAGAACGCGAAAGCCTTCCTGGAGGCGGTACACGAGCTGCGCCGGGTGCGCCGCCGCGCCGGGGCGATGAGCTGGGCGGTGTACGAGGATATTGAGCGCCCCGGTCTGTTTATCGAGACCTTCCTGATGGGCTCGTGGATTGAGCATCTGCGCCAGCAGGAACGCCACACCATGAATGACCTCCTGCTGCAGAGCCGCGTTCTGGCTTTTCATCAGGGCACAACATCACCGGCAATTCGCTATCTGGTCGCGCCGGTATAACCATAACCATCACCTGTACAGGAACACACTATGGCAACGTTTAAGGCAAAAGACGGCACGCAGATTTACTACAAAGACTGCGGCGCGGGCAAACCGGTTCTCTTCAGCCACGGCTGGCCGCTGGACGGCGACATGTGGGACAGCCAGCTGAACTACCTGGCCGAACGCGGCTTCCGCGCCATCGCCTTTGACCGTCGCGGCTTTGGCCGCTCGGATCAGCCGTGGAACGGCTACGACTACGATACCTTTGCGTCCGACATTAACGACCTGATCACCACCCTGGACCTCCAGGACGTGACGCTGGTGGGCTTCTCCATGGGCGGCGGCGACGTGTCCCGCTACATCAACAACTACGGCAGTTCGCGCGTGGCCGGTCTGGCGCTGCTGGGCGCGGTCACGCCGATCTTCGGTAAATCCGACTCCTTCCCGCAGGGTGTGGATCAGAGCGTGTTCGACGGCATTCGCGACGGACTGCGTAAAGATCGCGCCCAGTTCATCAGCGACTTCGCGACGCCGTTCTACGGCACCAACGCCGGGCAGACCGTCTCTGCCGGTGCCCTGACCCAGACGCTGAACATCGCCCTGCTGGCATCCCTGAAGGGCACCATCGACTGCGTGACCGCGTTTGGCGAAACCGACTTCCGCCCGGATATGGCGAAAATCGACGTGCCGACGCTGGTGATCCACGGCAGCAACGACCAGATCGTGCCGTTTGAAAGCACCGGCAAGCTGGCGGCGGAGATGATCAAAAACGCCACGCTGAAGGTGTACGACAACGCGCCGCACGGCTTCGCGCTGACCCACCAGGATCAGCTCAACGAAGATCTGCTGGCGTTTGTGAAGTCGCTGTAAGGTCCCGGGGCTGACGCCAGCAGGCGTCAGCCTGAATATGCACTTCCCGGCATACTAAATTTGAGCGTAGAACTCCCTCTCCCTTGTGACTAGTATTCCTTCATTTCAAAGGGAGACTACATAAGATGAATATCCAGTTTCTTAAGCGGCTAACCCGAAAGTTTATCATCGCTATTTTAACATCCTCTTCATTTGTCACAGCCTGTACATTTAGCGTTATATGGTTCTATCTTGCGAATATTGACCGGCTTGATATTTTATATGATGCGTTGAGCGTGAGTAGCGCAGTAGGAATAATATTTGGGTTTACCCTTGTCTCACTACTTGGTTTCAGCCTTGTCATTTTTATCTCATCTGTCCTTGCTTACTTAATTTACACCGCACATGAGAAAGAGTTTGTTAAATACGAAGGTTTGACACATAGCTTTACCTCAATCTGTTTTGGTAATAGCGTTGTGATGTGCGTTGTGCTTATCGGAGCGTTCTGCTTACAATTTTTTCTTGATATAAATGGTTTTATCGTTCTTGCCTTAGCGATAGCCATAATACTGGCCGCATCGTATTGCTTATCCTACTGGCTTATGTTCAACGTTCAGTCATATAAGGATGTTGATGATACGCGTGATGTAAAATATTTGCAGAAAAACGCCGTCAGAAACTGGCTGCCTCTGTTATTGATTGCCCCTGCATTTACACAAATCTTCCCGCTCATTTTTATCGCGGGTCAACTAGATTTTAGCGAAGGAAGTAATACGTTCTTACAGGTTATCATTTTCCTTGCACTCTCGGTCGCGATGATTATTGTGGGTATTTTCCCAGGAATGATCCTGATAAACGAAAAGAAAAATAAAAGTTTATTGCAAATAATCACTTATACACTAATTATTATTCCTCTCAGCATGCTTGTCCTGACAATGATTTTCCGCCCCACCCCCAATATGATCATTAACATGACCATGAACCTTTCCGGCATTAGCGACTGGCGCACACATCAATATTACATAGATACTCACACTCACCCGCCAGCGATGTTTGATGGTTTAACATGGAACACACGTTACTATAAAGATATCCCTTCGAGATTCTTTATCACCGGCGTAAACATTTTCTCGCTTGGAAACATTCAGCTTATTTGCCCTACGCAAATCAATCATGCCAGATCGCTGAGCCTGAAAACTACGCCAGACAACTTTGACGAATATGACCTTCGCATAAAACGGTTAAAAAACACCGCTATGAAATGTATCCCGTTTAAGAAGGATGAGATACACCAATGGGATTCGCCTATAGCTGAGCCTGTTTATTTTCAGAAAATTAAATCTAACGGTGATAGCCTTTTATTAAAGTTGCTTCATGATATCAAGTAGCTTTTAAGAAACGCCCGCAGCGCGGGCGCTACTTAATCAATTCACAGTAAGCGGAGGCTCATGCTTCTGCCCAGGCTCACCGCGTTGCACAACGCCGTGCTCGCGCTCCGCCAGCAACCGACAAACCTCCGCATGCTTCTCCTCGGTAAAGGTAAAGCGCGACATAAAGCCCATGCGGATCAGCGACCCAATCGCCGGCAGCAGGCAAATCCCAAAGAACAGCCCCGACAGTACGCCTTCGCTCTGGATCTGCGCCTGCGGCACGTAGCCGATCATCGTCAGGAACACGCCAATAAGCCCGCCGCCCACCGCCACCGACATCTTGCCGGTAAAGGTCTGCCCGGAGAAGGTGATCGCCGCGCAGCGCTTGTTAGTGTGGTACTCCGCGTACTCGATGGTGTCGGCAATCATCGACGAGGTGAGGATGTTGGTCATCATCACGAATAGCGTGCTCAGGCCGAGCAGAATAAACAGCATCGTCACCTGCTGATATCCGACAAACCACATCACCACGCGCACCGCCACGTCCAGCCCGCAGAGGATCATAAATAGCTTCCGCTTCTGCATCCGGCGCGTCAGCATCGGGGCGACCAGGCACAGCACCGCCGCCACAATGCCCATCACGCCAATCGCCATCTGCAGGCTGCCGTCGCCCAGGTTGTTGATAAAGAAATAGATATACAGCCCGCCCGCCACGTTGTGGAACACGCAAAAGAAGAACGACAGCAGGACGATAAACAGCGGCTTGTTCTGGCGCAGGTTGTGGAAGGTGTCGCGGATGGTCACCTTTTCCGGGCTCGGCGGCACGCGCTCTTTGATCTGCATAAAGCCGTTAAGCATCAGCGGCAGGCCCACCAGCATCATCACCAGCGCCGCCATAAAGTAGCCTTTATCGTTGCTGTACTGGGCGAAGAACGCCGCCAGCTTCGGGAAGAAGATATTGGCGCAGGCAATCCCGGCGTTCACCCCGAGCATCGCCGCCGTCACCGCGCGGGTGCGCTGACCGGAGTCGTTGGTCATCACCGACGACATCGACCAGAACGGGATATCGGAGATGGCGTACAGCGTCCCCCACAGGATATACGTCACCCCGGCGTAGAGGATTTTGGTGGTCATGTCCGCTTCGATTTTATAGAACGACAGCAGCGTGACGCCGGTGATCAGCAAAGGCGCAATCAGCAAAAAGTGGCGAAACTTGCCGAACCGGCTGTTAATGGTGTCCATTATGCTGGCAAACAGCGGATCGTGAACCGCGTCCCACGCGCGGGCAATCAGGAAGATGGTGCTCGCCGCCAGCGCCGAGATCCCCAGCACGTCGGTGTAAAAATAGTTAATAAACGAACCCACTAAACCAAAGCTAAAACACTGACCTAAACCATAGCCAAAATAAGACCACAACTCGCGAGACGGTATTTTCATTGTCGTTGCCATAGTGCGTACCTGGTTGCCCGGCGACAGCGCGCCGGGTCGTTATTATTAGCCCTGCGGATTCGGGGCGATTTTGCGCAGCTGCTGCATCAGCGCAATTTCAGCGCGTGAGAACGGAATGCCGTTCTCCTCAAACACGTCGTGGAACCAGAGGCGACAGTAGTCCGTGGACTCTTTCATCACCACCGGCCACGGCAGCCACGTCTGGGTCTTGCCGCGCACCAGCCCCCACTGATACGGCGCAACCTTCGCCATGTACATCAGCGGAAGCTGCTCTTCAATCGTGCTGCCCACGTGGCGTGCCAGCCATTCGGTGCAGAACAGCGGGCGACCGAGCTTTTGCAGCTGCTGAATCATCGCCGTCATGCGCCCCGTGTGGGTGTAGGCGTGGAAGCTCACCACGTCCGAGAGCGCCAGCGCGGTCTGGTCCAGCGGGTGCTGGAAGAACGTCTCGCCCTCCTCTTCCGGCGGGACGCGCCACGCGCAGACGGTGAGCGGCTGGGTCGGGTCTTCTTCACGCACCCAGCGGAACGCCAGCTTCATCAGCGCGTGGGCGCAGGTCTCCAGCTTCGCGTCGTACTGCACCTCCTGCGTGCCCGTCGCGAAAATGCCGCGGTTGCCCGGCTCGTTGTAGAGATCCCACAGCAGCACGCGCCTGTCGTCGCGGAACTGGCGAACAACGTCGCGGATATAGCGTTCAATGTCTGCCCAGCAGTCGGGATCGCAAACCTTATCGCGACCGGGGCTCGCCGCCGCCTGGCTGTTGTGTTTGCCCGGCACCGGCGGCTTTTGCGGGCCGAGGTACGGCTCGTCACCGGAGAAGCCGCAGTCGTCCATCAGGGTCAGCATGGTGCTGAACCCGTGACCGTCGGCAATCGTCAAAAACCGGTCGATGCGCGCAATCAGCCCGTCGCGGTCGTGCTCCCAGACGATAAACGGCAGATTAATGCGCAGGGTGTTGTAGCCCGCCTCCGCCGCCCAGCCCAGCTCGCGCTCGATGGTTTCGGCATCGAAGGTCTCCTCCTGCCAGATATCAGTCCAGTTCACCGCCGTCGACGGCAGATAGTTAAACCCGCACAGCCAGCCTTTTTGTTCATACCACGCCTTTGCCTGCTCCCTGCTCCACTGCTCTTTCATTACGCATCCTCTTACTGATAATGTTTAGCTAATAAATATTAGTTGCGGGATAAATGCGCAAATCACGGCGTTTAGAAAAGCGATGCCCCTCACAAAGTTCACGCTTCGATGAATGAGAAACGTGATCGACGGCGCTAAAGCGTGCGGTTAGGGTATGATGCGAAGTCGCGAAAGGGAGAGGACGGATGAAGCGAAAAACAAAAGTGACGATGAACGATATTGCGCGGGCGGCAGGGGTGTCGCAGGCAACGGTATCGCTGGTGCTCAACCAGTCCCGCAACATCAAGCTCAGCGACGAGACTCGCCATCGGGTGATTAGCGTCGCCACCGAGCTCGGCTACGACCGCCTCCCCGCCGTTCACGCCCCGCGCAACCAGGAAGAGATCGCCCTGCTGGTCAGCTCGCTGCAGAGCTTTGACCCGTTTATCGACGCCATCAGCCAGGCGCGGGAAGCCGCGTGGCGCAACGAGACCCTGCTCACCGTCTACGACTACGGCGACGACGTGGAGCTGGCGCTGAACATTATCCGCCAGCTGGAGAAGCGCAACTGCATCGGGATTATTCTCGCCTCTCCGGTCACCACTCTGGTGGACATGACGGCGTTTCACGACTGTACCCGCATCCCGCTGGTGCTACTCAACCAGCGCGACCCCGGCTCGCCGCTGCTGCCGTCGTTTATCCCGGACGACTACGCCAACGCCTTCCAGGTCACTAAACACCTCATCGCCTGCGGGGCCACGCGCATCGCCCACATCACCGGCGAGAGCTGGATGGAGGCCTCCCGCCAGCGTCTGGCGGGCTACCGGGCGGCGCTACAGCAGGCCGGACTCGCGTGCGACGACGGCCTGGTGCGTCAGACCAACTGGCAGTTCAGCGAGTCCTTTACCGCCACCACGGCCCTGCTGGAACTGGCCGAGCGCCCGGACGCCATCTTCTGCGCCAGCGACTGGCTGGCGATTGGTTGCTATCAGGCGCTGGCGGTGAACGGCGTGCGCATTCCGCAGGACATGCTGCTGGCGGGCTACGACGACCAGAAGATTTCCGAGCAGCTCACCCCGCCGCTGACCAGTATCCAGCTGCCCTACAGCGAGCTGGGACGGCTGGCGGTGGAGTACCTGTGCAATCAGGAAGATGCCGCCACGCACGTGACGCTGGCGGGCAGGCTGAAGGTGCGCGCCTCAAGCCTCGTCTGAGGTAAACACCATGCCCGCATAGGGCTTCTCGCGACACGCCGCCAGCCGCGCGGCGAGGCTGCCCACGTGCAGCTCCAGCTTGTGCCCGTCCGGGTCGAGAAAGTAGAACGACGCCCCCTCGCTTTTGTTCTGCTTCCAGACGGTGACGCCCGCCTGCTCAAGCCTTTGCGAGAACGGTTCAAAATCCTCTTCCGCCACGGTAAACGCGTAGTGGCTATAGTCGCTCTCCTGCGGCGGCACGTACCGGCGTGCCTCATCGTACGACAGGCAGACCCACAGATCGCCGCAGGTGAGATAGGCCCCGGTTTTCCAGCGGGCGTGCAGCGTCAGCCCCAGCAGCGCGTGCCAGAAGGTGATGCTTTTTTGCAGGTCGCTGACCGCGAGGGTCAGGTGGTTGAGAGATTGCAGCATGACGTGCCCTTTTGTTTTTCGCGCCGGACGTGGTACGGTAAAGAGATGAACATAAACCACGCCGTCCTCACCGTAAACCGCTGGTGGCTGCCTTCTTAAAGGCGGCACGGAGTAGTTTTTCCCATTTTCAGATAGCCGCCGAAAGGCGGCTTTCACTTTTCTAAGACCCCTTTCGGCATTACAACGTTAAGGAGTCTTTATGAACGCACCCACCATCCTCACCGGCGATCGCCCAACCGGCCCGCTGCACCTCGGCCACTTCGTCGGATCGCTGCGCCAGCGCGTGGCGCTTCAGCAGACGCACAACCAGTTTGTGCTGATTGCCGACCTGCAGGGGCTGACCGACAATGGCAGCAACCCGCAAAAAATTCGCGACAACATCCCCGAAGTGCTGGCCGACTACCTCGCCGCCGGCATCGATCCGAACCTGACCACGATCTGTCTGCAATCCGCCCTGCCCGCCCTCGCCGAGCTGACGATGCTGTATATGAACATCGTCACCGTCGCCCGCGTGGAGCGTAACCCGACGGTGAAAAACGAGATTGCGCAGAAGGGCTTCGCCCGCTCGCTGCCGGTCGGGTTTATGGCCTACCCCATCAGCCAGGCGGCGGACATTACCGCGTTTAAGGCCGAGTGCGTGCCCGTCGGCGACGACCAGCTGCCGATGATTGAGCAGACCAACGAGATCGTCCACAAGATGAATAGCCTGCTGCCCGCTCCGGTGCTGCGCCACTGCAAGGCGATGCTGAGCGATACCAGCCGCCTGCCCGGTATCGACGGCAGCGCCAAGATGTCGAAATCGCTGGGCAACACGCTGCACCTTTCAGCCAGCGAAGAGACCATTCACCGTGCGGTCAGCGCGATGTACACCGACCCGAACCACCTGAAGGTGAGCGACCCGGGGCAGATTGAGGGGAACGTGGTGTTTACGTATCTCGACGCGTTTCATCCGGACAAGGAGAAAGTGGCGGCGATGAAGGCGCACTATCAGGCGGGCGGGCTGGGTGACCGGGTGTGTAAGAACGAGCTGGAGGGGTGCCTGCAAGAGCTGATTGCACCGATGCGGGAGCGGCGGACGATGTATATGCAGGACAAGGGGGAGTTGATGGCGATGCTGAAGCGCGGGACGGAACGGGCGCAGGGGGTGACGCAGGAGACGTTGAGGGAGGTGAAGGTTGGGCTGGGGGTGCCGGTGTTTAGTTAAGGTAGATTTAGCGGTGGAGTGCGTGGGATTAGCATGAAGCCGCTTATTATCTCATTAAAATTGAAATTGATACCTCTAACAATACTTAACTTCTTATTTAGATAATATAAATTGCTTCAGTCTCATTAATATTACATTGATAAATCCTTTATTGCGCTTTTAAAGGATTATTATGGCCGATGTAGAAGATATAGCCCGGAGATTATGCAATATTATCGTTTCTCCTGATACAGTTACTGGGCTTATAAATGGAGGGCTATCTGTACCGCTAGATTATGGATATCTGGTCTATGGTATCTTTGACACGGATACGAGGTATGCCCGTGAAACTCAACGTATAAGAATGATGACTGCCATAAAAAACGACATTTTGAATTACGAGAACATTGTCAACGCAGTTAAAAGTATTTTTAAAGTATTCAATAGATATTTAACCGAGGATGAGCAGGATAAAATATACCGATCTGTAACGACTTCAATTGCAGGTAGAATATCAACCAATATTATTGCATCTACTATCGCAAAACATGTTATTGAAAGAACGTCCTTCACATTTGTTGTTTTCAAAGGAAAAAAAAACCCAATCACGGCACTGAGCACACTCCTTTTGTTTGGGGGAATGGCTGAACGCTCAATCAGAACATCTGACAGACTCAAAGCCGAAGCCCCTGAGATATATCAACTTCTGAGACCCAGAGACTACGATCTACTTTATTTTCTGTTCGCTGATGCCGTCCAGCCTTTCGTAGATGCTATCCATGCAGGTTATTCAGAAGGTATGCCTGTATTTAATCAGATCATGAAGAAAGTTAATGAAAAACTAACAACACACACTACGGTAGGCGCGTATGAGTAAGTTTATCATCCCAATTATAAATCTGCTTCTTTGCTCATATTTAGTTTTAGCCTATATCCTTTGCTGGATAGAATTCGAAACCTGGCATGATAAAACAATCGCCTTTTGCATTATTACCATAAGTGCTTACATTATTTCATTTGTAATGAATAAATTCCTGCCAGGAAAGATACATATTTGGGGCGGGCTCCTGGATGTGTTATCAGGTCCCTTAATGATCATCGGGGCATTTGCTTGTATAGCTGTCCTTGAACCATGGCCGCTGAAAATAATTGGCTTATTCATATGGGTCGTGGCGATGTTGCACCTACCTTCTTTTGTAAATATAGATGAGGAATAATCATGTCAAATCCAGCATATCTATGGTTAACCGATGCTAATGGCTCACCCGTCGTAGGAGGTTCCATGGTGTCCGGTCGGTTAGGTGCTATTGAATTAAAGGCAGTCACTCATCACCTCACCATTCCTGTGAGTGGAAATACAGGCCGACTAACAGGTACCCGTGTACATACACCGATTGCTGTTCAGAAAGTGTTTGATAAAACAACTCCGGTTCTTATCAGGGCACTGTGTGAAAACCAAACGCTAAAATCGGCTACGATCAAAATGTATCAAATTGATGATGCAGGAATCGAGAGAGAATATTTCAACATTATCCTGGAGAATGTAAAAATCACGGGGATTACGCCAAATCTGTTCCCGGGTTCTGGAACAGGAACGCATACAGAGACAATCGAGCTAAGATATGAGGCAATCACCTGGAAACACTGTGACGGGAATATAGTTTACAGAGATGCCTGGAATCATATGGCGATAGCCTGAACCGACTTTAAAATTTCTCGGGCCGGGGTAACGTTGTGCTTGTCGGTCCGACCAAGCGGAACGACGCCGGGAAGCACTGGCGATGATTTCCACCGCATTAAAGGAGAGCATCATGATGGAACCCACACTCTCTCAAGTCATTGAGGTTGTTCGAAACTCCTCAGGTGAGCATCGTAAACCTATCGATAGCAATACGTTGATTGAGGCCGATTTGCATATTTGCGGTATGGATGGCGAAGACCTACTGGAAGACTGCGAAGAAGCTTTTGGCGTTCAGCTTGCCACGGAAGAAGATGGCTATATGAAAACGTTTTCTCTCGCAGAAAATGAGTATCTGTTTACGGGTGAAGGTATAGACTTTTTTGGCATCTGTCGGTTTATCCGCTGGGTACGTGGCATACCCGAACCTGTGATACGCGATTTAACCGTCGGCGAACTTCACGCTGTGCTGATTAAGGCTGTGAAAGAGCAGGTAAAGCACGAGTGATTTTTACTTACAACGGGCATGGGATGACATGCCCGTATCGTTTTATTGCTTCAAGGATTACATGAGGTGGGATCAAGAGATTCATATGTCGCATCTACCATTAACTGTTTGATTATCCGCATTAAAACACCATATTTACAAGTCAGAGCATGGCCAGGCCAGGGAGCCCTAAGGGTTTTGTCGCAATCAAAGGGTTGGGACAAATTTGATTCCTTTTTGATTTTATATTACTGGAATGACAAAGGATTTCTAACACTCCCATTTTAAAACACATACGCTGCATAATATTATTTATCGGCAATTCAGTAAATGTTACATTTATAATTAACAAGAACCATTACCATTCCTTTTTTAAAACATGACCAATATCAATATGGATCTTTATTTCGGATTTTAGCCCGGCTTATTAACCACTTTATGTATATTCGCCTTACAGTCTAAAACCTAGCATTGCTGCATTTACTCTTCTGCCCCTACAAGGAATTGTCATGCAGCTTTATACCAATGAATTTACCGCTGAGTTAAAAGCGGAAATAGATCGTTCACCGTTTTCCGATGAAGAACTGGCCGCCATGCCCGAGGACGCGCGCGCCATCATTGCCGAACAGGAAGCCTTTCATCGACAACATCCCGTCACCGCCATCTGGCGGATCGCCACGGCTGGCAGCCAGACCCGACTGGGCGGCGTTGTTCTTCCCGTCGATCGTGAAGCCACAATGCTCATGGACGATGGGAGTTACACCAGCGTGATTGTCGAAGGAGACTGTGTGGCCTATCCGGATGGAACGCTCGCCACGATTATGACCTCAGCAGGAGAAGCGTTTACGTGGAAAGGACACGGCGTTGCCCTGGTTGGTAGCCTGCTTGATAACGATGACGAGATTATCAGCACACCGCTCGGCAGTACTTATCTGGTCACCCGCGAAGGTATTCCACCTCATGAGGACTTCTTAACCTGGCCCGGAGAATAGGACATGGGCTACCGTTCCGATAACCATGGACGCGGTCAGGCGCTGCACGGCGACAGAACAACCACCGGCGCAATATGCTGCACAACTCTGCCCAACTGCACCGAGCACGGTCGAGGCGTTATCCGCGTTGGCGATAAAACAACGGCATGCCCTAAATGCGGCAAGCAGGGCGTTGTTGCAGACGGTGAACCTCGCGTTAACTGGATGGGGCAAGCCTCAGCCGTCGATGGTTCTGTCGTTATTTGTGGCTGCCCGCACGGAACCAACCGAGTGATTGCCCCATCGGGAGAGTGGCTCGGCTTCGGTCCCTCTCCTGAACAGATCGCACAGGAAAAGCATCAGGCCATGCTCGCAGCGCGCCAAAAAGAGCAAGAGGCCGAAGCGCTGCGGCGAACAGAAGAACGCGATCGCAATCGGGTCTTTGCGAAATCCTGCCTGCGTGGTGAAGGCTGTAACGATGCAGGCACCGGAAGCGAGCCGCACACCAACTTCGCCGAGATGGCATTTTACCAGGCCATGCCCAACGACGCCCCGCAGCACGCTCAGGCGGCAAAGCGTAAGGCGATCCCAAAGCCGAAGCAACGCAGCGCGCTTTATCTTTGGTGGAATGGGCATCACGAGGAGATGGACTATCAGGCTGCCGTTGCGGACGAAGAAAGGGCCTGGATTGCACGGACCGCGATCGCCGATGCCAGCGAACTTGTTCTGGTTGGCGGGAGCACAATCACTCCTGGCACCTGGGCCGTGCGCGGCGCTGCACTTGGCGAGATAGCCACGGGAGGCCTTGGTGCCCCTGTCGCAGGGCTGCTGATAGGAATGTACCCCGGCAAGCTGAACGACGGCGAACAGGATTTTATCGACAGGATGCGCGCCGAACAGATGCGGGAAGCCCCTACCCGCGTTCGCTTCACCTGGGAGAACGACGCCAGCGGTAACCCGACACCGCGCGGCTGGCATACGCCGCCGGGCAAAGACAGCGTGCGCGTTCGCAGGATGGAGTGGGATAGCCAACGCCAGGCGTACACCTTTACCACCGAAGAAGACCCCGGTATCACCCTCATCTGGACACCGGACCGCACCGGAGACAGTAAGCCGTGGGATACGGGCAATCACAACCCGGTACGGATACCGAACCCGGTTGTGGTTGACCCGCTGCCGGAGGATACGGGGATTGGTGTGACGACCAGCCCGACACCGGAAGAGAGGACGTTTGCGGATTATATTCTGATTCTGCCGGTGGGCGGGGTGCCGCCGATTTATGTCTATAGTAATTCAGATCACAAATACCATTCACCTCCTAAAGGAAATCCTCCCTTATCTGCATTTCCTGATGCTAAGAAAGCTCAAGCGAAAACACCAATTAAGGGGGGAGGAAAACTTCGTACCCGTTGGAAGGATTCAAAAGGTAAAATTTACGAATGGGACTCTCAACACGGTACAGTTGAGGTCTATGATCGCTCAGGACGCAGTCACCTCGGTGAGTTTGATCCCACTACGGGTAAGCAAACTAAACCAGCAGATCCAACCAGAAAGGTAGAAAAATAATGATCGTTTACACAATTGATGCATACAGTAAAACGGATGAAAATTTGCTTTTCGAAATCGAAATACCGCATCAAAACCTCAATGATCTATGCATGATTATGGGAATGAATGCAGAAGATAGAAGCGATTTTTCGCATGGTATCGGCGTCTATAATATCAATGAGCATCAGGCACATCGTTTAGAAAGCCTTCTTGGGAAAAAATTTTATTCCGATGATTTAACTTTTCAGCTCTCTGGAGGGGAAATTTAACCTAACTTTAGAATCAATAATTTAAAAAAGAGGGCTACCATGGGTTTGAAGATTAGATTGCAATGGTATGATATGAGGACTGAACTAGGTGAAGGTAGAGAATTTTCGAAAGATTTCGGCGATAATGCGAAGATCATGACCAAAGGTTTTCATATGCCGACTAAGAACAATGTGAATAATGGTTTTTTTGATGTTGAAGCCGAATGGATCCCCGTTCTTCAGCCCCACTTCGTACATAAAATAACCCCCACTATTTATGACTATCAGGTTTCTTTCGACTATAGGGATAATTGGTGAGAGGCATTGCCCGATAATCTTATCGGGCACATTAAAAGATCTCATCTACGATTTAAAAATGGATAAAATTGAAGATTACACAGAAGAGCAATTTTTGGAATTTGTAAGAAAAATTTTTGATGTATCTGGTACCACTGAAGCTGAAGATATAAAAAACATCCTCGAATTCAAACGATTGACGCAGCACCCTGATGGTTCTGATCTTATTTACTATCCACGAGAAGGCAGAGAAGACACTCCCGAGGGCGTAGTCCAGGAAGTAAAGGAGTGGCGTAGCGCAAATGGCAAACCCGGTTTCAAGCCATAGCAAAGATAATCACGCTTTCTGAATCCGTACTCTACTTTACAACTTATCGAATAGTGGGTGACTGTTAAGCTCCGGATAGCCAATTGAAACTAACGAATACGGAATATTTTGTAAATGGAACCTACTCTCGCACAAGTAATTGAGGTCGTACGTGAGTCCTCTGGGATACATCGCAAACCTATCGATAGCAACACCTGGATTGAGGCCGATTTGCATATTTGCGGTATGGATGGCGAAGACCTACTGGAAGACTGCGAAGAAGCTTTTGGCGTTCAGCTTGCCACAGAAGAAGATGGCTACAGGAAAACGTTCTCTCTCGCGGAGAATGAGTATCTGTTTACGGGTGAAGGCATAGACTTTTTTGGCATCTGTCGATTTATCCGCTGGGTGCGTGGCATACCCGAACCTGTGATACGCGATTTAACCGTCGGCGAACTTCACGCTGTGCTGGTTAAGGCTGTGAAAGAACAGGTAAAGTACGAGTGATTTTTACTTAAAACGGGCATGGGATGACATGCCCGTATCGTTTTATTGCTCCAGGAATATGAGGCAGGAAGCCAGAACTACTCAGGCATCGCTTGCCCGATTCCCCGCTTCACAACGGGTATATCCCCGGTATCATTTAGCGCTCCCGGAAACGTCTTCAACCACTGCGCGACTTTCTGTTTATTTATATTCACCACACTCATCCCTTCCAGGCATCCCCATAATTCTCTTGTATGCTGGGGCGTAATCACAATACAGTCTTTCATAGCCCGGATTTTTACGGGCATGCCGTTGATAAAGCCCGCACGTTTTAACCAGTCGCCGCCCAGCAGGAGGTATTTCATGTCTATGCGTGCATACAGTTCGCAGCAGGCTGCACTGTCCTGCTGCGTTTCCGCGCGAGGGTGGACGGGTGCCGCGTTGGGCTGGTTGCCGTGCAGACGGCGGGCGCTGTTTTTGCGTACCAGCTCGCGGTTTTCAATCATGCCGGTGAAAGCGTCTGATTCTGTTTTGCAAACGGTAAACTCTGGCTTAAAATTCGTCGCAGCCATATACAACTCCTTACTAGTTGGTTGTGGTTAGCGGTATGGGGGTGTTGCAGCACCTTCATATCGCGAATTCTCTCTTTAAATATTCCTTGATACTTCCTTTGCCGTTCGGCGTAATTTCTGGTGCCTATTATACAGGGCTGAATATAAATACAGCGGTTTGGTGTAGGGGAAATTTGGAATTTGCGAGGGGGATTCAGGAAATAGAGTTCTATGCGGTAAGGTCATGTTTTTGTTGATTGCGGGTTGATTGGTCCGGGTTTTGCGAGCATCATCGCAATTATTTACCTTCTTTCGTAACGCGATGGCTTCCAGAAAAACTCTCGAACAGGCAATTGCCGACATCACCATCTGGCGCAAAGGCGAACAGCGTGCGCCGCATAAGCCTTTATTGCTTCTGTACGTGCTGGCGAAGTATCAGCAGGGGCATGCGCGATTGTTTGATTATGGAACCGAGGTACACGAGCAGCTGCTTAGCCTTTTAGAGCGCTTTGGCCCACAGCGGAAGGCGCATTACCCGAATATGCCCTTCTGGCGGCTTAAGGGGGATGGATTCTGGGATCTTCAGAACACTGAGTTCTGTTCGACCACCGGCAGTAAGCAACCGCCTGTTAAAGAACTTGTGGAACATAACGTCGCAGGTGGGTTTGATGAAGAACACTTTGCGCTGCTGAGTAAGAACAAAAAAATGATCGGCTCGCTGGCGCAGCAGATCCTTGAAGCGCACTTTCCTGAAAGCATTCAGGAGGAGATCGCGGATGAGATGGGTTTTGATATTCAGCAGATCCGTAAGGTTCGCGATCCGCTGTTCCGTCAGCAGGTGCTGCGTGCTTATAACTATGAATGTGCCATCTGCGGATTTAACATGCGGCATGATAACGCCTCCGTTGGACTTGAAGCCGCGCATATCAAGTGGAAGCAGTTTGGTGGACCGTGTGAGATCACGAACGGACTGGCGCTGTGTGCGATTCATCATAAGGCGTTTGATAAGGGGTCGATTGGGCTGGATGAAAGTATGCGGGTGCTCGTGTCTGAGGCGGTGAATGGGGGCGGAATTGTTGGGCAACTGTTCTGGGATTTTGCCGGGAAGCAGATCGCGCTACCTATGGAGAAGAGGAATTATCCTAGGGAAGGTTTTATTGAATGGCACAGAAAAGAAGTCTTTAGATTTATTTAATATCTATTTGAGATTATGACATACCTATATTCCACACATTAATTAATTTGGCACAACAAAAATATATAATTATATAATTTACCCCCCTACACATAATAAAGATAGAGCACTCAGATAAACACTCTAAAAATATAAAATCAAGTTCATGCAGTTTCTATCTTCAAATAATCATTAATATTTAACAAAGTATTTCTTTCAGAAAGATATTTTAGAAAATCATCATTAAGGTACTCACTATTCATTTCTCTAAGCAATGTTGTTTTGCTTAAAAAAGTTACGTGACTTTCTTCACATGATTTATTCCGGAGGACACAGCCTTTATCATTAATGATTAAAATATTGCTATCAAATAATCTATGATGGTTTTCGCATAACCATAAACCATTATCACCGTGTGTTGCATGATATATCTTATCCTCGTCACTAAGGCCTGTTTTTTTTATTTCAGAAACAGGCCAAATATGGGCACCCTGGATAATTTGCGGGATATCACAATCACACATAGCACATTTCTTTGGACCAAGTTTATCTAATAAATTATATATGTAAACCTTAGAACGCAAACTATCATTTTTCGTAAATTCTTCTTTTTCTAAAGTATTACTATTTATTATTGTTTTTATTTTTACAATACTTGAAATTATTTCTAAGTCTTTTTGTGGTAGTGTTCTAAGATTACCCTCCGAAATTTGAATAAGCTCCAGAGGGGATGCAGTAACATAGGCTATAGCTAAACATAAAAGAACAGACTCTTTTTTATTTGCACCATAAGTCTTGGCAAAAACTTGTGTAATATTATGCTCATTAATGGTTACAAATGATGAATTATTAGACTTGTTTTTAGACCTAATGGATTCTTTAGCAAGGATTAAATCCTGTACAGAATTAAATGCGGTGGGATGTATACCAATTTTATCTCCATTTATAAATTTGAATTTACATGTAGCCATTAACCTGTACATAAATTGATGATACTTGGTATTAATTCCTTTTCCCGATTCGATTATAAAATAATTTATTGTTTTATTCGCATTTTCATCTCGTATAAATTCACCTAAAGCAGTAGGTACGCTTTGAAAAGATGAATTTCTACCATCAGCTGTAATTGGTGATATAGTTATATAGTGGACATAATCTTTATAATATAGTTTCGCCAACCTACCTTTATTATAACGTTCGGAAATAAAAATCACTTCAAAATCTGTCTTTCCGGTAAGAGAGAAACATATTTCGTTTAAAATATAATTAGAAAATGTTGAGGAAAAATCCTCAACACCTTTTTGAGAATTACTGTAAATTTCGAATGTCGGAGTTTTCATAATTGTATATGATAACCTCTTTTCTTTTTTTTCCTGGAATAATTGGAAGTTCTACTACAGAATAACCTTTACTAGTTATTTCTTTATAAACTTCCTTGTTAAAATGTTCTCCGTGCTCGAGAACATAGGACAACATAAAATTGCAATTTTTCTTATCTAGAAGATCGCAAAATTCAATTAAACTTGATTCTATAGATAAATCCCAGCCTTTGAAACCTCTCTTACCATCATTATAGCTACCAACAGTAAATCTATATGGAGGATCCATATAGAAAAAACAGTTCGACATAGGCTTTTCGATTAATTTTTCAAAACTAACATTATGAAAAGAAATGTTTTTTTCCTTGACAACTCTTGAAAAAGATATGAATTTCTCTAAAACCCTGTCATTAAACCACCGCATACCGCACGGATTATTAAAATCATGCGCACTGTTAAATCTTATCTGTTGTTGAAAGCCATACATGATCAAAGAGAACAGTAGCCTAGGATCTCGTTTATCATGTGGTAAAGCATTATACTTATCTCTTAAAGCATGGTACGCTTCCTTTCCTTCAGGAACCAATTCAAATTTTTTAATAATTTTCTTCACATAATTGATGTATTCGTAAGTGTCAATTCTTCTAAACGAAGAAATCAATTCTACAACATAATTATTAATATCATTGTAGATAATATAATCAGATTTGGCATTTATACCGATATTGAATCCACCACCAAAAACATCGTAAAAATATTGGTAATTATTCGGGATGTATTTAAATATATCACCAACATGTTTTGATTTACTGCCAATATAATTTAACGGCGACTCATAATAAACATCATCAGAATTTTTCTTTTCAACATAGAAAAGATATTCAATGTGATTTTTCTTCCCACTAGACTTATGATTGTTATATTTTTTATAATTTATTTCTTTTAAAGTATATGTTTCTTTTTTACCATAGCGAAGCAATACAGATTCAATAAACCTCTTAGACATAAAGCCATCAATACTATAACTGAAAAGAATATGCTTAGCTTTTGTTTTTGATATTATTCTATCAAATAATATATGGGCTTTAAAATCCTTCGACCAATCTGAACGCATTGGTCCCGTTGGGCGAGAGCCAGTTATTTTACTAATTGAAGGATTATCATCTAAAACAAGTGTTTCTAATAAATGATATTGAGTGCCATATTGATTTTGAGTATAAGGAGGATCAATGTAAATTACATCACAATAGACATCTTCAATAATATTTTCAATTTTATCATTATAACAACGGAGATTCTGACACTCAGATGAAGCATCTTTGATAGGTATTAAATTTATTTTTTTTAATGCTCGAGAATCCCATTTTTTTAAAAATGCTCCGTATACACCCGCAGTATTAGAAACTTTTGAAATCGCTTCGATTAAACAATGCATTAGGTAATTATATTCATGCTGTTTTATCAAGTTATCTTTGAGCCATTTTTTTATAGTGGTCTTTATATAATCAATACGACCTGCATTTTCAGGAGTGAAATACATTCTTTCTGAATAAGCAGGAGAATAATTTTTATAAAAGAAGCCTTCTAATATATTGTCATCATATGCAAAAAAGTCGAAAGGATCGAATCCTAAAGAATTAAAATTACAGGCATTATAATTAATTCTACCGGCAGAATTAATTACGCACCATTTTAAATTATCATTAATAACGATCTCCTTAAAAGAAGATTTGAAATAATTAGCTACAGATCCAGTACCACAAAAAGCATCAAAAAACACATTATTTGTGCTTAACAAGCCTTTTTCTTCCATTAATTTTTTTATTTCAGGAAGAATTAAATCTTTATTTCCTAAGTATCTCAATTACTTTCCCCAATACTTTTCCACTTACTCTTATTATAACTGATCTAAAATCGATTTTGAAGTATATAAGTAATAATTTATTGGAATACTACATACTTCACGAGGCATTAGTAATAAAAATTAAATTATATAAAAACTCATTATAGAATATGAAATAAAATGTGTAATAAAAAGGATTGTCAAGTTTAACACAGACTAACGTTACTATGAATCCATGATATTAAAAATTTAGAAATCATCTCTTAAACCCATTACCCTGAATGAAAATATACTCTAAAGGGCTTAGATAAATAGAATATTTTTAGAGGAATAACTTATTGACTTTTAAGGAAATTTTGGTGCCGAAGGCCGGACTCGAACCGGCACGTATTTCTACGGTTGATTTTGAATCAACTGCGTCTACCGATTTCGCCACTTCGGCACTGAAGGGGATGCGGAAACGTTGTGGATTATACCTGTCGCGCGCCGCCATGCAAGCGACGACGCGCTAAACCCGCGCTAAGTGCCCAAAAAACCAGCGCCCTTTGTCACTCCAGCTCAGACACCGCCAGCCTAATCACTCTCGCCGCCTTCTGCTCCGGCAGCGCCAGCACCTTCGCCCACATCGCCTGCACCATATCGCAGGAGAGCTTCTCTTTGCCCGCCGCCTTCTCCGGCATCTGCAACAGCTGGATGTCCTCGCCGTACTTATCGGCAAGTTCCTTCATAATCGGCCGCACGTCCTCGACAGCCGCCTCGCGTTCGGCCTGGGTCACGGTGTGGCGGTTTTTGCCGTAGGCCGCGCGCATCATGTCCGCGTCGGCCTGCATGCGCCGCGTCATCAGGTCTTTATCAAGCATGCGCATCGGGTTCACGCCGCCCTTCACCGTCGGGTAGAGGAAGCGGAAGCAGGCGTCGTCGCTCACCTTCTGGATGGCGGCGGTTTGCTCCATGTTGATGGTCATGTAGTTCACCACGTTGGCGTCCGGGGCGTTTTGCAGGCGCGTCATCTGCAAATGCAGGATCTGCGGCTGGATGGTGTCGATAATGTGCTGCTCCGGCTCGCCGGCCTTTTGCAGGGCGGCCATCTGGTCGAGGATGCGCTGATGCAGCACAGGCTCCTGCTCCTTGATCACCTGCCAGGCGGGCATCGCGTGGAGGGCGGTATCATTTTGCGCTTCCGGAGCGCGCTGCCTGTCGAAGAAGACCCAGAACGCCACGGCGGCAGCCGCGACAATAACAATGACCGTACTGATCCACGTTTTTTTCATCTCGCATCCTTATCCTTGCGTTATGCCGGTTTACACCGGCACGCCGCTGTGGAAGCGAAACTCGTTGTCCGGTGTCGAGATAAGTGTGGCTTCAATTTCGCCAAAATGCTGTATGCGCGGTGAGATATCGTCGTCGCTTACCTGCTGGGCCAGCGTCAGGTAGTCCTGGTAGTGGCGCGCTTCCGAGCGCAGCAGCGAGAGATAGAACTTCTGCAAATCATCGTCGAGGAACGGGGCCAGCGCGGCGAAGCGTTCGCAGGAGCGGGCTTCGATGTAGGCGCCGCAGATGAGCTTGTCGATCAGCGTCAGCGGTTCGTGAGTGCGCACTTCCTTCAGCATCCCTTTGGCGTAGCGGCTGGCGGTGATTTTGACGTACGGAATGTCGCGGGCCAGCATCGCCTCGCGCACCTGCCAGAAGTGGTGCAGCTCCTCTTTAATCAGCAGCACCATGCTGTCGATGAGCGCCTGGCCCCACGGGTCGTCGGTTTTGGGCATTACGCTTTTGCCAATCTGCCTGTGCAGGGCGATGAAGTCCGGCTCCGGGCCGTCGCGAAAGGTGAACTGTTCGTAGGGTTTGAGCCAGTCGAGCAGCGCGTCGGCACCGCTTTCGTCGGCGACGTATTTACGCACGAGTAATAACGCGGTCTGGGCGGCCTTGAGCTCGCACACCATGTGGTCGGTGAGCAGCAGCGGCAGGTTTACCGGGTCGCGGGCTTTATCAATCCATGCTTGCGGGGTCGGGCACTGGAGGAAGTTGAGTACGGGGGCGAGTATCTGCGGGTAATCCATGGTTCTGCCTTGAAAAAAGCGGTGGCGCGCGCCACCGCCTGAATCACTTAGTGACGCACGCCGTCGTCGTCTTCGTCGACGTAATCTTCGTCGTCGCCTTCTTCGCCGTCTTCACCGTTCGGATCTTCGAAGTAGGTTCCCCAGCCGTCGTATTCCACCTCAAACTTCTCGGCCAGGTTCATCAGCTGTTCTACCTGCGCGTCGATCAGCTCCGCCTTCAGCGCGCCTTCGCTCAGGATGTCGCAGCAGATGACGGTGTCGCCCTCTTCCACTTCCAGCTCTTCCGGCTCGGTCACTTCGTAACCCAGCTTGAAGGCTTCCACGGCCATTTTTTCCAGCGCGTCGAAATCATCCGCAGAGAAATGGTGCTCGATGGTGTACAGCGCGTCCGGATCGCTACCGTCTTCCAGCAGCTCTTCAATAATCAGACGCGTCTCTTCGCGTTGCTCTTCCAGTAATTCCGGGTTTGCCATGGCTCAATCCTCTTTAAAGTGCGGCAGATACTTCTATTTTCACACACGGACGGGTTTGCCTCCACCTTTGTTGGAAAGATTTGTGAAACGGGGTTGCAAATGAATAATTACACATATAAAGTGAATTTTAATTCAATAAGTGGCGTTCGCCATGTGAGGATAAAATGTCTGATCTGTACAAGAAACACTTTCTGAAATTGCTCGACTTTACCCCTGCACAGTTCACTTCTCTGCTGACCCTTGCCGCACAGCTCAAGGCCGATAAAAAAAAGGGCAAGGAAGTACAGAAGCTTACCGGTAAGAACATCGCGCTCATCTTCGAAAAAGACTCGACCCGTACACGTTGCTCTTTCGAAGTTGCCGCATTTGACCAGGGCGCGCGCGTTACCTATTTAGGGCCGAGCGGCAGCCAGATTGGGCATAAAGAGTCAATTAAGGACACCGCACGGGTTCTCGGGCGGATGTACGACGGCATTCAGTATCGCGGCCACGGCCAGGAAGTCGTCGAAACGCTGGCGCAGTATGCGGGCGTGCCAGTGTGGAACGGGCTGACTAACGAGTTTCACCCGACGCAGCTGCTGGCGGACCTGCTGACCATGCAGGAGCACCTGCCGGGGAAGGCGTTTAACGAGATGACGCTGGTCTACGCGGGCGACGCGCGCAACAACATGGGCAACTCGATGCTGGAAGCGGCGGCGCTGACCGGGCTGGATCTGCGCCTGGTGGCCCCGAAAGCCTGCTGGCCGGAAGAGAGCCTGGTGGCGGAGTGCAGCGCGCTGGCGGAGAAGCACGGCGGCAAAATCACCCTGACGGAAGACGTGGCGGCGGGCGTGAAGGGCGCGGACTTTATCTATACCGACGTCTGGGTGTCGATGGGCGAAGCCAAAGAGAAGTGGGCGGAGCGGATTGCGCTGCTGCGGGGGTATCAGGTGAACGCGCAGATGATGGCGCTGACCGGCAACCCGAACGTGAAGTTCCTGCACTGTCTGCCCGCGTTCCATGACGACCAGACCTCGCTCGGCAAGCAGATGGCGAAGGAGTTCGATCTGCACGGCGGGATGGAGGTGACGGACGAGGTGTTTGAGTCGGCGGCGAGCATCGTATTCGACCAGGCTGAAAACCGGATGCATACGATTAAGGCGGTGATGGTGGCGACGCTTGGGGAGTGATTCAGTCCTCTGCGCGCTGGTGCCCTCACCCCGGCCCTCTCCCACAGGGAGAGGGAGAAAACACTAAAAACGACAACAGCGTTATGGTCTGGCAGAAAAATATTTTTAATGCCGCTTTCTCAGATAGACATTAACCATAATAAGTATTTATGTTTTTATTAACCATTATTTATTGAGTAGATAATGGTTAATATCAGGTCATTATCAATTACAAAACACCGTATATTATCGGCGTAACATTCCTTATTGCTGCATTTCGTTAATAAAGATTATTCATGTCATGGAATAAGCATGAAGCTGTGTCGTATGCCCGCAGCCACGCACTAACCCATACTGGACACTATTGCGCTCGCGCAATCGCCGCCGCCATTCGAGCCGGAGGGCTTAAAATCGAAGGGGCAAACGCTAAGGATTTCTGGCGTTCTCTTGAAAAAGCAGGGTTCACAAAAGTCGATGGCACTCCCATAGAGGGGGATATCGCGGTGATTGATGCCTTGCCCGGCCCGAATCAGTACGGGCATGTCTGTATTTACGATGGCGCTGGAACCTGGTATTCAGATTTTAAACAGAGAACAATGTACCCGGGGCCAACGTATCGCCAACTCCAGCCAGCCGTCACCTTATACAGGCATTATTAATATGAATAAGCTCATCTTAATTGTATTATTCAGCACAGCAGCATTGGGGGCCGAAGATTTTCAGATACCGATGCAGCGCGCCCTTGAATTCAATCGCTGGTACGTCAAACAGGTGAACAACGATCATTATCCTATCCAGGAGGGAAATGAAATCGATAAGTTCGTTACGGCCAGTACCATGAAAAAATTACGTCATGCAGACGATCCCCGTTATGCCGATGCTGAATTTTACGAGGCTGATTTTTTTATGAAATCGCAGTATATCGGCGAGGACTGGGCTGAGAATGTGGCTATTGATTCGTATGATTCAGACCCGGTCTGTGTAAACGTGAATATCACGTTCGGCAAAAAGACCCAGCACACAGTTATTGATTGCATGGTTAAAGAAGATGGGATCTGGAAAATTCAGTCTGTCGCTGCACGGGATAATAATTGATTCCCCCGCTAACAATAATGTAGCCGGGTGGCGCTGCGCTTACCCGGCCTACAAAACCCGTAGGCCCGTGCAAGCGTAGCGCCGCCGGGCAAATCAGGCTACGATGCGGCCTGATGCCATTTCTCCCACAACCCGCTCTACTCAATTGATTTTTCACCCCGAAAAAGGTACGTTTTCGCCTTCATTCCAGCGTGGACATGCCAGCATTATGCCGATTATTCAGTCTGTTGAACGTGCGTTGCAGATCCTCGACCTGTTCAACGAGCAGGCCACCGAGCTTAAGATCACCGACATCAGCAAACTGATGGGGCTGAGCAAGAGCACCCTCCACTCGCTGCTGAAAACCCTCCAGCTTCACGGCTATATCGATCAGAATCCGGAGAACGGCAAATATCGCCTCGGCATGAAGCTGGTCGAGCGCGGCCATTTTGTCGTGGGCTCCATCGATATTCGCCAGAAGGCGAAAGGCTGGCTGACAGAGCTGTCACAGCGTACCGGGCAGACCACCCATCTGGGGATCCTGGACGGGCGTGAAGGGGTCTATATCGAGAAGATTGAAGGCAAGCTCGCCGCCATCGCCTATTCGCGCATCGGCCGCCGCCTGCCGGTTCACGCCACCGCCATCGGCAAGGTGTTGATTGCCTGGCTGGGCGAGGCCGAGCTGAACGCCCTGCTGGAGGGCTATCACTACACCACCTTTACTCCCGCGACCCTCGCCTCTCGTGAAGCCTTAATGAACGCCCTGGCGCAGACCCGCGAGCAGGGCTATGCCCTGGACAGCGAAGAGAACGAGCAGGGCGTGCGCTGCGTGGCGGTGCCGGTGTGGAACCATGAATCCCGCGTCATTGCCGCCCTGAGCCTGTCGACGCTCACCTCCCGCGTGGATGACGCCGAGCTGGCCCGCTTCCGCGAGGAGCTTCAGCAGGCCGGGCTCGAGCTGTCACGCGCGCTGGGCTATACCGGCTCGTAGGTGAAGTAGTCGAAGTCCGCGTGACAGCCGTCACCGCTGATGTCCTCGCAGTGCAGCCCCACAAACGCGCCGGTAAAGAAGCCGCGCCCTCCGATGTAATCGTCTGACAGCTTCCACGCTTCATAGGTCACCGGCACGGCGTGCCACGTCTCGCCGTCGAAGGAGTAGCTGTAGCGGTAGACTAGCGTATCCACGTCCACCCGCAGCCAGACGCTCTCCGCATGTTCCGGCACCGGAATGGGCTGCTCGTGCAGCGGCCACGACGGCACGTTGTGGTCGAGCTGGATCACCTTGATGGTTCTCCCCTGACCCTCCTCGTAATCCATAAAGCAGTAGCTCCAGTTTTTGCTGTTGTAGTAGCAGGTCAGCCCGGCGCTCTGCTGGAAGTGGATCGGCGAGAACTGCATCCGCGTCTCGGCACGGAAGGTGAAGTGCTGCCAGCGGCGCGCCACGGTCGATTGGGTGAAGGTCGAGTTGAGCGAGTCGTTGCCGTAGAGCCGTAAGAAGCCCGGGCGCGCGGTGAGCGAGCCGAGGGTGTCGTCGAACGGAATGCGCAGGGTCTGCAGTTCCGGGTCAAGCGTGCTGCCGTCGAAATCCTCCCGCCAGTTACCCTGAGCGGCTGCGGGCTGCTCCGCCACCTGTGGGCGGGGCACGGTCAGCTGCGCGTGCTTGCCGCCTTCCACGTACGGCCAGCCGTCGCGCCACGCAATACGGGCGATGCCGGTCTCGCGCCCCAGCGGGCAGTAGCCGCGCCCGCCGGAGGCCAGCAGCGGCACGCCGGGCAGGCGCAGCGGGCGGCTGGTGAGGTAGGCCATATACCATTCTCCCGTATGGGTTTGCAGCAGCGAGCCGTGGCCGCTCTTCTGCAGCGGGTTCTCCGGCAGGTGCCAACTGGTCATCATCGTTACGTCCGGGTGCAGCTCGTAGGGCCCGTCGATATTTTTGGAACGCAGTACCACGACCGCGTGCTCGTAGCTGGTGCCGCCCTCGGCAACCATCAGGTAGTACCAGCCCGCGTGGCGATAAAGATGTGCTCCTTCGGTGTAGCAGAGCGGCGTGCCGGTAAACAGGGTTTTGCGCTCGGGCGAGAGCGTGCCGGTCTGCGGGTCAAACTCCTGCATCACGATGGTGTTGTGCGGGTTGCTATGGTGGCGCGGCCCCCACGGGCGGTAGAGGTAGTACTTGCGGCCATCGTCGTCGTGGAACAGGGACGGGTCAAACCCGCCGTTGCCCATCGGGATCGGCTCGCTCCACGGCCCTTCGATGGACGGCGCGGTAACGAGGAAGTTGCGGCCATTTTTCCACGGTGAGTCGACAATCTTCACGTCGGTATAGAGCAGCCAGAACTTGCCGTCTGCGTAGCTCAGGCAAGGCGCCCAGATGCCGCCGGAGTCCGGGTTGCCCTTCATGTCCAGCATCGACACGCGGTCCAGTGGCGTGCTGACCAGCGACCAGTTTTTCAGGTCGCGGGAGTGGTAGATGCGCACGCCCGGGAACCACTCGAAGGTCGAGGTGGCGATGTAGTAGTCCTCGCCCTGACGGCAGAGAGACGGGTCCGGGTTGAAGCCGGTCAGGATCGGGTTAGTAATTTCCATGTTGCCTCCGGTTAATGGGATGCGGCTGTCGCGGCGTCGGGTACGGCCTCGCCCTGCGCCGCGCGGTGTTTGATCAGCTGCTGGCTGATGGCCTCCACGCGGTCGTCGGTGAGCTTGTAGAACGACAGCATGATGAACATGCCCGCGTAGAGCACCACCGGCACCACGCAGAACAAAATTTTGATGGTGGTGAGCACCTCAACCGGCTGCACGCTGCTGCTGGCGGAGTAGTTCACCCAGGCCAGGATCCAGCCCACCACCGCCCCGCCAATCGCCAGGCCAATCTTCAGGCTGAACAGATAGGTGGAGAACACCAGCCCGTCGAGGCGACGCCCGCTGCGGCTCTCCTCGTAATCCACCACGTCGGAGGCCATCAGCCACTGTAGCGGCGTGGTGGTGTTGAAGACGAACAGGAACAGGATGTTGAGGGCGAAAATCAGGGCAATATGCTCTGCTGGCGTAAAGAAAATCAGCAGGCTGATGAGCGAGTAGGCGACGATGATCCACTTAAAGGCGGTGACGCGGTCGAAGCGGCCCAGCAGGCGGGACGAGCAGAGCGAGCCGAACATGGTGGCGAGGCTGCCGTAAAGTAAAAACTGGGTCGCCATCTCCGGGTGATCCATCACGTATTTCACGAAGTAGAGCGTCGCCCCGCCGCGCACCACGTTGGAGCAGGTCGCCATCATCTTGAACGCGCACATGATGCGCCACTGGCCGTTGCCCAGCAGCAGCCTGAGATCTTTCGCCACCGACGAGCCCGGCTGCACCTCAAAGGTGTAGCGCTCTTTGGTGGTGAAGAAGCAGACGTAGAGCAGCACCACGCCGGTCAGTCCCAGCACGCACATGGCGCCGAAATAGCCCACCTGCTCGTCCCCCTTGCCGATGATGCTGACCAGCGGCAGCGCGATGCCGCTGATGGCGAGCGATCCCGCCGCCGCCAGGAAGAAACGCCAGGACTGCAGGGCGTGACGCTCTTTCGGGTCGGCGGTGATGACGCCGGGCATGGCGCAATAGGGCACGTTAACGAAGGTGTAAACCAGGGTCAGGAGAATGTAGGTCACGCAGGCGTAGATGATTTTGCCCTGCGCGGAGAAGTCCGGCGTGTAGAAGGTCAGCATGCAGACGATGCCAAACGGGATGGCGCCCCACAGCAGGAACGGGCGGAACTGGCCGTGCCGCGTGCGGGTGCGGTCTACCAGCAGCCCCATCAGCGGGTCGGTCACGGCGTCGAGCACGCGGGAGACTAAAAACAGCGTGCCCATAATGCCCGCGGAGAGACCAAACACGTCGGTGTAGAAATAGGCCAGCAGGAACATCGTGGCCTGCCAGACAAAGCCGCAGGCGGTGTCACCCAGCCCGTAGCCAATTTTGTCTTTCATGGTTAATTGCGTCATCAGAATTACACCCTTATTTAGTGTGCTGAATTACAACATCGTGTTAATGGAGTGTAATGAGCTGTTCAATTAACCAGCAATGGTCATATCTTATTTCTGAATTACGTTATTTTGCTTTTGTGACGCCATCGATATATCGCAACGTATTGTTTAAATTAACAAATTACAGATGAGTAAAAGCCGCCCACGGAATATATTCCGTAGACGACAATCGCGTGAAAAATAATTAAATGCCGAGCGCTTTTTTACCGGCGTTAATTACCTCGATAATTTTATCGGTGTCATAAATACAGCCTTTCCAGGTGCCGCCGCTCACCGACTGCAATGCCGCCCACAGCCGGGTATCGTCCGGCAAAAAGTCGTGGGCGTGCAGGTCCGGGTGCGTCTGCCGCAGCGCCAGCTCGCGCGCGCCCTCCTCGGGCGTCAGCGGGTTATCCGCCGTGCCGATAAAGTTCACGCTGCCTGTTAATGTCAGGCGGTCGACGGCAATCTCGATGATGTCGTTGTCGCGCAGCTTGCCAATCGGTCCGCCCGCCAGCGCCTCCGGCGACACGTGCCCGAAGCAGGCGCCCGTCGACACGCCCGAGAAGCGCGCATCGGTGATGAGCGACACCGTCTTGCCCCACGAGATATGCTTCAGCGCGGAGGTGAGCTGATAGGTCTCCTCCATGCCGGTGCCGGACGGGCCGCCGCCGATCACCACCATGATATCCCCCTGCTTAATCTCTTCCCGCTTGATGGCCTTGATCGCCTGCGCTTCCGAGACGAACACCCGCACCCGGCCGGTGTGGCGGTAAACGCCATCGTCATCCACCACCGACGGGTCGATCGCCGTGGCCTTGATCACCGAACCTTCCGGCGCGATGTTGCCCGTCGGGAAGCAGACCGTCGAGGTCAGCCCTTTCGCTTTGGCCTTCTCCGGCGGCAGGATCACGTCATCCGGCTCCACGCCGTCCTGCTCGCGCAGGCACTGGCGGAAGCGCTTACGGCGCTCGGACGTCTGCCACCAGTCGAGGTTCTCGCCCACCGTCTGGCCGGTGACGGTCATGGCGTCCAGGTGCAGCAGGCCGAGATCGCGCAGGTGGAGCATCACTTCCGGCACGCCGCCCGCGAGGAACGCGCGCACGGTCGGGTGGTAGTCCGGGCCGTTGGGCAGCACGCTCACCAGGCGCGGCACCTTACGGTTGACGCGCGTCCAGTGCTCTACGTCCGGAATAGTGCAGCCCGCCGCGTGGGCGATGGCCGGGATGTGCAGCAGTAAGTTCGTGGAACCGCCGAACGCCGCGTGGATCACCATGGCGTTTTCGATGGCTTTATCGGTGAGTATATCGCGCGTGGTGATGCCGCGGTTATCCAGCTCGCTCACCGCCCGCGCCGACTGGCGGGCGATCTCCAGCCACACCGCCTGCCCGGACGGCGCCAGCGCGGAGTGCGGCAGCGCCAGCCCCAGCGCTTCCGCCACCACCTGCGAGGTGCCCGCCGTGCCGAGGAACTGGCACCCGCCGCCCGGCGACGCGCAGGCGCGACAGCCGAGCTCGGCGGCCTCCTGCAAGGAGAGCTCGTGGTTGGCAAAGCGTGCGCCGATGGTCTGCACCTTGCCCGCATCTTCCCCCACGGTCGGCGGCAGCGTCGCCCCGCCCGGCACCAAAATGGTCGGCAGGTCGTGCATGGAGGCCAGCGCGATCATGGTGGCGGGTAGCCCTTTATCGCAGGTGGCCACGCCGATCACCGCCCGGCGCGTGGGCAGAGAGCGGATCAGACGGCGAAACACGATCGCCGCGTCGTTACGATACGGCAGGGAGTCGAACATGCCGTACGTGCCCTGCGAGCGCCCGTCGCACGGATCGCTGACGAAGGCCGCAAACGGGATCCCGCCGTTGCGGGTGATCTCCTTCGCCGCCGCCTGCATCTGCATGCCGATTTCCCAGTGCCCGGTGTGGTAGCCCAGCGCAACCGGGCGTCCATCTCCGGCGCGAATACCGCCCTGGGTACCGATAATCAGCACCTCTTTGCCGGTCAGCTTGTTGGCGTCCCAGCCCATCCCGGCGTTCTGCGTCATGCCGAACAGGTTGCCGCTGGGGGATTCCATCAGCATCTGCGGGGTCAGCGGCAGCGCGCCCTGCGGCCCCGCCGCGTGGGTGATCACCGCATAAAACGCATCGTCCTGCGGGGTGAAAATTTTCTCAATGGTCATCGTTATCGTCCGGCTCAGCAGAGCTTGAGCTGTTGCAGCAGGGTTTTCAGCTGCGCCTTACGCGGCTCGTCCAGCGGCGTGGCGGGCGGCAGCACGTGCGTGGAGACAGGACGACCACAAAGCACGATCGCCTCTTTAATGACGTTCACAAACGGCGTATCCAGCTGATACATCTGCGGGATTTGCAGCAGGGTCTGATGATACTCAGCCGCTTTCGCCACGTCTTTATCCCGCCAGGCTTTCAGAAGATCCACCGACACCTGCGGGGCGAAGTTGCCGCTCGCCGAAATCGCCCCGTCGCCGCCGAGCAGCAGGGTATTAAACAGATGATCGTCGTAGCCGCACAGCACGGTGAAGTGCGGATGAGCGGCTTTAACGGTGAGGATCATGCTGCGCAGGTGGGCGACGGAGTCGATGGTGTCTTTGATGCCGATAATATTGCTGCGCGAGTCGGCCAGGGTTTTCACCAGCGCCGGAGTCAGATCCTGCCCGGTCAGCGCCGGGAAGTTATAGAGCATCACCGGCAGCGTGACGCTGTCGGCCACCTGCTCGAAATAGCGGATCAGGTTCGCTTCCGACACCTTCCAGTAGTAGGGGTTGATCACCACGATGCCGTCCGCGCCCGCCTGCTGCGCGTGCTGGCTGAGTTCAATGGTTTCCCGGGCGTTGGTGCCGCCGGTGCCGATCAGCACCGGCACACGACGATCGACATGATCGATAGCAAAGCGGGCAATGGTTTTACGCTCTTCGGCGCTGAGCTGGGAGAACTCGCCGCCGCTGCCCAGGAAGAACAGGCCGTCAACGCCTGCTTTGATGAGATCGTCGATCAGCGCGGCGGTGCCCTGCTCATCAAGCTGGCCGTCGGCGGTAAAAATGGTGGAGACAGGGGGAATGATTCCCGTGAACAACGCGGACTGCGGCATGAGATCTCCTTGTTGAATCATTTTGTTCTATATTATAGAACAGCGTTCATTAATTTAACGATCATACTATGACGCAGAAAAAGGGGAGGTAAATGGGAGATGAGGAGGGAGTGCGGGAAGTTTAAGCTGGATCACATTATGCGTGGGTGCGGTCTGGTGCCCTAACCATCTCCCACAGGGAGAGGGTTAGGGTGAGGGGAAATTACTCCACCAGCATTTTAACAACCACTTTTCTGACCTTAGCAGGCTCCCCCACCGCGCACAGCGGCTTATGCACTTCACCCGGCCAGAACACCACAAAATCCCCTTCGCTCAGCACCACGGTTTTCTCCTGCTCGCCTTCCGGCAGGAACGCGATGTCTTTATCCGCCAGCCAATCGGTGTCCGGCGTGCCGTGCGGCAGGGTGCTGAACGTCATCCCTTCCTGGCCCTTCAGCACAATCTGGATATCCAGATAGCGCGCATGGTACTCGGCGCGGCGCTCGGCGAACGGCTGGGTCATGTCTTCTGACACCAGATAAAACAGGCTGTTGCCGTTGATGTCATGCTTTCCGAGCGGCGTGGCGTCGGTGACGTGGGCTTTAACGTGCTCAATGGCCTGGCGCAGCGCGTCAGGCAGCCAGGACTGCAGATGGTGGATGTTGCCGATAATCATGTTTCAATCCTCAATATAAAACAATGTTTCATTTTTATCTTTTATACGAGAATCCAAGCTGCCATACCAGCCCTTTTTCGACGAGGCTTGCGCGAGCGCATGTTTATCGGGAAAGGTGTTAACCCGCTGTTAATCCTGCCCAGGCAATTATGCAGCGGTTATGCATAACCTCATTTCGCACACACTAAGGCTCTCACATAACCCACTGAAATAAAGAGCTTAATAACAAAACCCGCTGCCGTATCACATTTTACGACTTTGATAATTTCCGTTATAAGCCCATAATTATTTATGGATTTTCCTTAAGTCAAAAATAGTTAATTGTCATTATTGCATAGCCATTCTTTCAACTTTATTTAATCTTTTAAAATCAAAAGGATAACTAATAATTACAAAATGTGTAATTCTACAAAATAATAACAACCTCAAATAATGCCACCGGATCCTGCTTAGCTATTCAACTCCCAATAATATGAAATTAATCATTATCTGATGCGAATCATGCAAATGAAAACAAACTCATTAATATCCATTTTCGCGTGAGCAATATCACATTACGGATTATTTAACTGCCTAGTATAAATCACGAAATCAATTGAGCTTAGCCGCCATGTAATTAAACACACCACATGGCGCATGCCCTTTTTATTCTGAAAAACAGTTAAAGGAATAATTATGGAAAAGCATTACGTCGGTTCTGAAATTGGTCAATTGCGTAGCGTTATGCTGCACCGCCCTAATTTAAGTCTGAAGCGGTTAACCCCCTCAAACTGTCAGGAGCTGTTATTTGATGATGTACTGTCGGTTGAACGGGCGGGTGAGGAGCATGACATCTTTGCAAACACGTTGCGCGAGCAGGGTGTGGAAGTCCTGCTGTTGACCGACCTGCTCACGCAAACGCTTGATATTGCAGAAGCGAAAGCCTGGCTTCTTGAAACGCAAATCTCCGACTATCGCCTCGGGCCAACCTTTGCCGGCGACGTGCGCGGCTGGCTGGCGGATATGCCGCACCGCGAACTGGCGCGGCGATTAAGCGGGGGATTAACCTACGGCGAAATTCCGGCAGCCATTAAAAATATGGTAGTGGATACCCACACGGCGAATGATTTTATTATGAAGCCGCTGCCGAACCATTTATTTACCCGCGATACCTCCTGCTGGATTTATAACGGCGTGTCCATTAACCCGATGGCGAAACCCGCCCGCCAGCGTGAAACCAATAATCTGCGCGCGATATATCGCTGGCACCCGGCATTTGCCGACGGCGATTTTATTAAGTATTTCGGCGACGAGAATATTAATTACGACCACGCGACCTTAGAAGGCGGCGACGTACTGGTGATTGGCCGCGGGGCGGTATTGATCGGCATGTCCGAGCGCACGACGCCGCAGGGCGTGGAGTTCCTCGCCAACAGCCTGTTTAAACACCGTCAGGCCGAACGCGTGATTGCCGTTGAGCTGCCTAAACACCGCTCCTGCATGCACCTCGACACGGTGATGACCCACATCGACGTGGACACCTTCTCCGTCTATCCGGAAGTGGTGCGCAAAGACGCCCAGTGCTGGACGCTCACGCCGGACGGACGCGGCGGCCTGCTGCGCACGCAGGAAACCGACCTGCTGCACGCCATTGAGAAAGCCCTCGGCATTAACCAGGTACGGCTGATCACCACCGGAGGCGACGCCTTTGAAGCCGAACGCGAGCAGTGGAACGACGCCAACAACGTTTTGACCATCCGCCAGGGCGTAGTGATCGGCTACGAGCGTAACGTCTGGACCAACGAGAAGTACGACAAAGCGGGCATTACCGTGCTGCCGATCCCCGGCGACGAGCTGGGACGCGGTCGCGGCGGCGCGCGCTGCATGAGCTGCCCACTGGAACGCGACGAAATTTGAGGAGCCATCATGGAACGAAAACCCACTCTGGTTGTGGCCCTGGGCGGCAACGCGCTGCTCAAGCGCGGCGAGCCGCTGGAAGCGGATATCCAGCGCCAGAACATCGAGCAGGCCGCCCGCACCATCGCCGGATTAACAGAACAGTGGCGCGTGGTGCTGGTGCACGGCAACGGGCCGCAGGTCGGGCTGCTGGCGCTGCAAAACAGCGCCTACGACCAAGTGACGCCCTACCCGCTGGACGTTCTCGGCGCGGAAAGCCAGGGGATGATCGGCTACATGCTCCAGCAGGCGCTGAAAAACAATCTGCCGCAGCGTGAGGTGAGCGTCCTGCTCACCCAGGTGGAAGTGGACGCCGCCGATCCGGCCTTTAGCAACCCGACCAAGTACATCGGTCCGGTGTACAGCGAGGCCCAGGCGAAAGCGCTGGCCGCAGAAAAAGGCTGGACGTTCAGGGCCGACGGCACCTATTTCCGCCGCGTGGTGCCCTCTCCGCAGCCGAAGCGCATCGTGGAGAGCGATGCCATTACGGCGCTGATCCAGCGTGACCACCTGGTGATCTGCAACGGCGGCGGCGGCGTGCCGGTAGTGGAAAACGCCAACGGCTATCGCGGCGTTGAGGCGGTGATCGACAAAGACCTCTCCGCCGCCCTGCTGGCGCGTCAGATCGAGGCCGACGCCCTGCTGATCCTCACCGATGCCGACGCGGTGTACCTCGACTGGGGCAAGCCGACCCAGCGCCCGCTGGCGCAGGTGACGCCGGAACTGCTTAAAGACATGACGTTCGACGCCGGATCGATGGGGCCGAAAGTGGCCGCCTGCCGCGAATTTGTTGAGGCCTGCAACGGCATTGCCGGGATCGGCGCGCTGGCCGACGGCGCGGAGATCCTGGCGGGCGAGAAAGGCACGCTGATTCGTAACTGATCACTCATTTAAAAAGGATTTAGCCATGACCATCAACCTGAAAAACCGCAACTTCCTCAAACTGCTGGACTACACCCCGGCGGAAATTCAGTACCTGATCGACCTCGCCATCGAGCTGAAGGCGGCCAAAAAAGCCGGGCGCGAAAAGCAGACCCTGGTCGGGAAAAACATCGCCCTGATCTTTGAAAAAACCTCCACCCGCACCCGCTGCGCCTTCGAAGTGGGCGCGTTCGACCAGGGCGCGCAGGTTACCTACCTCGGCCCAAGCGGGTCGCAGATCGGTCACAAAGAGTCGATGAAAGACACCGCCCGCGTGCTGGGCCGCATGTATGACGGCATCGAGTACCGTGGCTACGGCCAGGCCATCGTCGAGGAGCTGGGCGAGTACGCGGGCGTGCCGGTGTGGAACGGCCTGACCGACGAGTTCCACCCAACGCAAATTCTCGCTGACCTGATGACCATGCTGGAGCATTCTCCGGGCAAAACCCTGCCGGAGTTGAGCTTTGCCTATCTCGGCGACGCGCGCAACAACATGGGCAACTCCCTGATGGTCGGCGCGGCCAAGATGGGGATGGATATCCGCCTCGTGGCACCGAAATCCTTCTGGCCGGAAGCCGGGCTGGTTGAGCAGTGCCGCGCCATCGCCAAAGAAACGGGCGCGCGCATCACCCTCACCGACGATGTGGAAGAAGGCGTGCAGGGCACCGATTTCCTCTACACCGACGTGTGGGTCTCCATGGGCGAGCCGAAGGAGGCCTGGGCCGAGCGCGTCAGCCTGATGAAGCCGTATCAAATCAACGCGGACGTCATGAAGGCCACCGGCAACCCGAACGTCAAGTTCATGCACTGCCTGCCCGCGTTCCACAACGAGCACACCAAAGTGGGCCGCGAGATCGAGATGGCGTACGGCCTGAAGGGGCTGGAGGTGACGGAAGAGGTCTTTGAATCACCGAACTCCATCGTCTTTGACGAAGCAGAAAACCGCATGCACACCATTAAGGCGGTCATGGTGGCGACACTCGGCGACTAATCACCGCCCGGCGCGCCGCGGGGTGCGCCGGGTTTCAGGAGAACATCATGGGCAAGTTCAAGTTTCCCTCCGCTTACACCATTCTCTTTTTTCTGATTGCCGTGGTTGCCGTGCTGACGTGGATTGTTCCGGCCGGGCAGTACCATATGGCGATGAACGAGGCGCTCGGCAAAGAGGTGCCGGTTGCCGGCACCTATGCGCACGTGGCATCGCACCCGCAGGGGCTGGTGTCGGTGCTGATGGCGCCGATTGCCGGACTGTACGATCCGGAATCCGGCCAGGCCGGGGCGATCGACGTTGCGCTGTTTATCCTGATCATCGGGGGATTTCTCGGGATCGTCACCAAAACCGGAGCGATTGACGCCGGGATCGAGCGCGTCACCACAAAGCTGCGCGGGCGCGAAGAGTGGATGATCCCGATCCTGATGGCGCTGTTTGCCGCAGGCGGCACGATTTACGGCATGGCCGAAGAGTCGCTGCCCTTCTATACCTTACTGGTGCCGGTGATGCTGGCGGCGCGGTTCGATCCGGTGGTTGCCGCGTCCACCGTACTGCTCGGGGCGGGGATCGGCACGCTCGGGTCCACCATTAACCCGTTCGCGACGGTGATCGCCGCCAACGCCGCCGGGATCCCCTTCACCAATGGGATCATGCTGCGCATCGCGCTGCTGGTCATCGGCTGGATCATCTGCGTGGCGTGGGTGATGCGCTATGCCCGTAAGGTGCGCAAAGATCCGTCGCTGTCGATCGTGGCGGATAAACAGGAGGAGAACCTCGCCCACTTCCTCGGCAACAAGGGCGAGCAGTCGCTGGAATTTACTCCGGTGCGCAAACTCATCCTGGTGATTTTCGCCCTCGCTTTCGCGGTGATGATCTACGGCGTGGCGGTGCTGGGCTGGTGGATGGCGGAGATCTCGGCGGTGTTCCTCGCCAGCGCCATTATCGTTGGGCTTATCGCCCGCATGAGCGAAGAGGAGCTGACGTCGACGTTTATCAACGGCGCGCGAGATTTGCTGGGCGTCGCGCTGATTATCGGCATCGCGCGCGGTATCGTAGTGATTATGGATAAGGGCATGATTACCCACACCATTTTGCACAGCGCCGAGGGGATGGTCACCGGATTGTCGACGGTGGCGTTCATTAACGTGATGTACTGGCTGGAGGTGGTGCTGTCGTTTCTTGTGCCTTCTTCGTCCGGCCTGGCCGTTCTGACGATGCCGATCATGGCGCCCCTTGCCGATTTCGCTAACGTCAACCGCGACCTGGTGGTTACGGCTTACCAGTCGGCGTCCGGCATCGTTAACCTTATCACCCCCACCTCTGCCGTTGTGATGGGCGGGCTGGCTATCGCCCGCGTGCCCTACGTGCGTTATCTGAAATGGGTCGCGCCGCTACTGGGGATTTTGACGGTGGTGATTATGGTGGCGTTAAGCCTGGGCGCGTTGTTGTGATTTGCCGGATGGCGCTGCGCTCATCCGGCCTACGGATCGGTGCGGTGCCACCGGTTATTTCGGGAACTGATATGGGAACTATGATGGATTACGAAGAGTACTCTCCCAAAGAGCAACTACAGCTAACGGTCTGCCAGCGTCTGATCGCGGAAAAGAGCTATCTCTCTCAGGAAGAGATCCGCCGCGACTTGCAGGAGCGGGGTTTTGAGACCATCAGCCAGTCCACCGTTTCACGTCTGCTCAAGCTGCTTGGCGTCATAAAAATTCGCAATGCCAAAGGGCTAAAGATTTATTCGCTGAATCCCCAGCTGCGCCCTGCCCCCGATGCCGCGCGTACCGTCTCCGAAATGGTGGTAAGCGTGGAGCACAATAGCGAATTTATCCTTATTCATACCGTTGCCGGATATGGCCGCGCGGTGGCGCGTATTCTGGATTATCACCAGTTACCGGAAATTTTAGGCGTGGTGGCGGGAAGCAGTATCGTCTGGGTCGCGCCCCGAGTGGTGAAGCGTACCGCGCTGGTGCATAAGCAAATTAATTATTTACTCAGAATGCATTAATATTCATAAAGAACCGTTTGCATTGAGTAAAGCGTGCATTAAATCGCTTGATCCCAAAAACGAGCTGCGTATAATGCCCGACAATTTGCCGGGAGGAAGCATGGTCAAGCGTGTACGACATAACGTCTTACCGCGTCTGAAATCAGACGCTGGCCTGCCGTTTTTCTTCCCGTTGCTAAACCTATTCCCAGAGCCCCTCATTTGAGGGGCTTTTTTTTGCCCGGCGTCAGGAGATAAACATGAATCCGCTTTATCAAAAACACATCATTTCCATAAACGACCTCAGCCGTGAAGAGCTGGAACTGGTTCTGGAAACCGCGGCAAAACTGAAGGCCAATCCGCAGCCGGAGCTGCTGAAGCACAAGGTGATCGCGAGCTGTTTCTTTGAAGCCTCGACGCGCACCCGCCTCTCCTTTGAAACCTCCATGCACCGCCTGGGCGCGAGCGTGGTGGGCTTCTCGGACAGCAGCAATACGTCGCTGGGCAAAAAAGGCGAAACCCTGGCGGATACCATTTCAGTGATCAGCACCTACGTTGACGCGATTGTGATGCGCCACCCGCAGGAGGGCGCGGCGCGTCTGGCGACCGAGTTTTCCGGCGGCATTCCGGTGCTGAACGCCGGTGACGGCGCCAACCAGCATCCGACGCAGACCCTGCTGGACCTGTTCACCATTCAGGAGACCCAGGGCACGCTTGAAAATCTGAACATCGCCATGGTCGGTGACCTGAAGTACGGCCGCACCGTCCACTCCCTGACCCAGGCGCTGGCGAAATTTAGCGGCAACCGCTTCTTCTTCATCGCCCCGGACGCGCTGGCGATGCCGCAGTACATCCTCGACATGCTGGACGAGAAAGGCATTACGTGGAGCCTGCACGCCAGCATCGAAGAGGTGGTGGGCAACGTGGATATTCTCTATATGACCCGCGTGCAGAAAGAGCGTCTGGATCCGTCCGAATACGCCAACGTGAAGGCGCAGTTCGTGCTGCGCGCCAGCGACCTCGACGGCGCGCGCGACAACATGAAGGTGCTGCACCCGCTGCCGCGCATCGATGAGATTGCCACCGACGTGGATAAAACGCCGCACGCCTGGTACTTCCAGCAGGCCGGGAACGGCATCTTCGCTCGCCAGGCGTTACTGGCACTGGTTCTGAATCGCGAATTAGCTCTGTAAGGGGAGACGACCATGACACACGATAACAAACTCCAGGTTGAAGCCATCAAGCGTGGCACCGTGATTGACCACATCCCTGCGCAGGTGGGCTTTAAGCTGCTGACGCTGTTCAAACTGACCGAAACCGACCAGCGCATCACCATCGGCCTGAACCTGCCGTCCGGCGAAATGGGCCGTAAAGATCTGATCAAGATCGAGAACACCTTCCTGACCGACGAGCAGGTCAACCAGCTCTCGCTGTACGCGCCGGACGCCACGGTTAACCGCATCGACGATTACGACGTGGTGGGCAAATCCCGCCCGAGCCTGCCGGAGCGCATCGAAAGCGTGCTGGTCTGCCCGAACAGCAACTGCATCAGCCACGCCGAGCCGGTTTCGTCCAGCTTTGCAGTGAAAAAGCGCGCCAATGACATCGCGCTTAAATGCAAATACTGCGAAAAAGAGTTTTCCCATTATGTGGTGCTGGCCAACTAATTGAGGTTGGTAATGAAATCCCGGCTGTTATAATGGCCGGGAACATTCTTAACGCTGTAATTCTGGAGAAAAAATGAGCAAAGTACTCGCGACGGAAAATGCACCAGCGGCTATCGGCCCATACGTTCAGGGCGTTGATCTGGGCAGCATGATCATCACCTCTGGCCAGATCCCGGTAAACCCGAAAACCGGTGAAGTACCGGCCGACGTGGCGGCGCAGGCGCGTCAGTCGCTGGAAAACGTGCAAGCTATCGTTGAATCTGCGGGCCTGAAAGTGGGTGATATCGTCAAAACGACGGTGTTCGTGAAAGATCTGAACGACTTCGCCACCGTTAACGCCACTTACGAAGCGTTCTTCACCGAGCACAACGCCACCTTCCCGGCGCGCTCCTGCGTGGAAGTGGCGCGTCTGCCAAAAGACGTGAAAATTGAAATTGAAGCGATCGCCGTACGTCGTTAATACATTTCAATAAACAGAAGGCAGCTCGGGCTGCCTTTTTTATTTCGGTTATTTTTACTCTCCGGGTAAAATGACACAGAGCCAGATCCATTATTAGACTCTCCCTCGCCTAGTAATATTCTCTAATAATGGATGAGTAATGAAACTTTCAAAAATTGCACTTGCCCTCGCAACAGTGACCGTTGCATCTTCGGCATTTGCTCACGGATATATTGAATCTCCTGCCAGCCGCGCCTATATGTGTAAGCTGGGTCAAAATATTGATTGCGGCTCCGTACAGTATGAACCGCAGAGCGTAGAGAAAACCTCCGGCTTCCCGACCGGGGCAGAGCCAGCAGACGGACACCTCGCCAGCGCGGGTATCTCTCAATATTCTCAGCTGGATAAGCAGAGCCTGAATGCGTGGACTAAAAACCCGATGACCGCGGGCCCGCATGAATTTGTCTGGCACCATACTGCGCCGCACAAAACCACCAACTGGCGTTATTACATTACCAAACAAAACTGGGACCCAAATAAGCCGCTAACTCGCGATCAGTTTGAATTAACCCCGTTCTGTACAATTAACGGAAATAGCCAGGCGCCAGCCGTAACTAAATCCATGACCTGTAATGTTCCTGAACGCACAGGCTATCAGGTAATTTACGGCGTATGGGAAATTGCAGATACCACAAACAGCTTCTATCAGGCTATCGACGTTGATTTCGGGAATGGCGGCAACGTTACCCCGGACGAAACGCCTGCGGTTGTGTCCGAGTGGAGCAAAAGCCTGAGCGGCCAGATTGCCGGTAATAACCTGAACGTGGGCGATAAAGTTATCGCACGCTTCTTCGACGCCCACGGCGAAGTGACCGCCATGCGCACCGAGATGACCATCGGCTCTGCTGAACAAGGCGACGCTAACCAGTGGTCCTACGATCTGGCGCAGAAGATCAACACCGCACAGCACGACGTGCGCGTCGGCGTGAAAGATGAAGCCGGTGACATCAGCCCGGTTCACGGCGCCAACAGCGTATTCGTGAAAGACGGCAGCACGCTGCAGTCCGTTGCTATCTCTTATGAAGAGCAAAAAGCGCAGGTGAATGAGACCATTGCCGTTACCGATCTGCAATACAGCAAAATCGAACATGGCAACGCGACCGTGACCTTCCACGTGAATACGCAGGGCGACGTGAATTTTGAAGCACACGTGATGAACCACCACGGTGCGGAAAAAGGCTACCTGAAGCAGGACATGAACAACAGCAATCAGGACGTCACCATGACCCTGACCGACGTGACCGCCGGTCACCACATGCTGAAATACTACGCGACCAATAAAGACGGCACCCTGTTCGCGCAGGACGTCCTGAACCTGATGCTGGAAGGCGATGCCGCTGCGGATAGCACCGGCCACCACGACTTTACCTTCCCGGACAATATCGCGTCGTACAAGGCGGGTACCGTGGTGCTTCAGCCTAAAGACGGTAAGACCTACGAATGTAAGCCATTCCCGTACAGCGGCTTCTGCGTGCAGTACAGCCCAACCGCAAACCAGTATGAGCCAGGCGTTGGCGCACACTGGAAAGAGGCGTGGGTTCTGAAGAACTGAGTGGCCTTTACGCCCGGCGGCACTGCGTTTGCCGGGCCTACACACCACGTAGGCCCGGTAAGCGCAGCGCCACCGGGCATGCGTGTTACTGATTTCGCGTGGCGCGTAGCAGCGTCTCCAGCGGATAGACCGCCGCAATCACCACCTCATCCTGCACCTTCGCCGCGCTGTCCAGCTCGCTCTGGATCGACGCGATCTCTTTGTCGTCCAGCGTCCCCTGACGCGCCACCAGATCCGTCAGCCTCAGGCCAATCGAGGCCAGCTTATCCACCTCCAGAATGACCGGCTTAATGGCCTTCAGCTGATAGCTGTTTTCGCTCAAGGCCAGCACATCGCTGGTGTTGTTCTGCCAGCGGTTAAAGACGTGGCGCAGCGCCTCGGCGCTCTCCGTGTCTTCCGCGTCGCTCACCAGGCGGTCCGCCCACTTGTGCATCTGGCGCACGGTAGCGCTTTCGGCGTTCAGCGCATCTGCAAGTCTGTTAAGCGGCTCAAACTGATGGTAGTTTCCGGCCTGGAACTTCAGGTGCTGGCGGGTGTAATACTGGGCCGGCTCGAGCGCCTGGGCGAGGATTTGCAGCGGCAGTGTGTCGGCATTGTTAGCGAGGCGCGTGAACTGCACCTGCTGCTGGGTATGCTGCTGCAGCCCGACGGACACCGTCGACCAGCTGTCCATCGCCTGCAGGCGGGTATACATGTTATCGACGTCGTTGACGTCCTGCGCGGACCACAGCCGCTCCGCCACCGCAAAGGCGCGCGGCCACAGGCGGATGTCCAGCACCGGCGCGACCACGTTTTCCGCCCACAGCGCGGCTTCGCCGCCGAGCAGGTTGGCCTGATTCGCCACGTCCGGCACGACCGGAGGGGTACCTTTCGGCACGTCGTCCAGACGCGCGCCGCTAATCGGGTAGCGGGTGTTTCCCACCAGGAAATAGCCGGTGAGTTTGTCGTTATCAACGTTGACCACCGGGCGCGTTTCACCCATCCAGGTGTCGACGGTAAAGGTCACCTGGTTGTCGTCGCGCCACTGAATGTTATTCACCGCCCGACGCGATTTCCCGGCAAAATCAATAAATCCGCGCCACCCGGCGTCGCCTTTCACCAGCGTAAAGCTGCCTTCCACCGGCTTGCCCTTCAGGCGCGGCATGGAGAAAGCCCAGCTCTGGGCGCTGTCGGTGTCCGCTATCACGTCCACGCCACTCAGCCCCTGCGGCACGATTTCGTTGCGGTAGTGATAGGCGGTGGACTGGGGCTGGTCGAGGTAGAAGCCGGTTGAGAGAATGCCCTTATAGCCGTTCTGCGCCACCTGCCCCAGCGCGTCCTGCCCCTGCCAGGACTGGATCAGAATGCTTTTCGGCAGATCGGGATGGTAGATCTCATCCCAGCCGACCATCTGCCGGTGGTGCTTCTCAAGGATCGTCTCCAGCTTGCGGTTGAAATACGCCTGCAGCGCGTGGCTGTCCGCCAGTTTGTTGTCGCGCATAAATTTCTGGATCGGCGCGTTTGCCTTCCACTGGCTGTCGTCCACCTCATCGCCGCCGATATGCAGATACGGATCGGGGAAGATCGCCGCCAGTTCGCTGACCATCGCGTCGGCAAAGGTGTAAGTCGCCTCTTTGGTGGGATCCAGCACAGGCTTCAGCACGCCCCAGTGGCGCTCCATAGCGTAAGGCCCCGGCGCGCTCATCAGCTCTGGATAGGCGACGGCAATCGCTGAGGCGTGGCCCGGCATATCGATTTCCGGCACCACGCGTATGCCGCGTTCGGCAGCGTAACGCACAATCTCGCGCATCTGCTCAGGGGTGTAGTACAGCCCGTCGCTGGCAAGCTGGGTTAATTTTGGATAACGCTTCGAGGTAAAGCGCCAGCCCTGATCGTCAGTCAGATGCCAGTGCAGGACGTTGAGCTTGGCCGCAGCCATACCGTCGATCTGACGCTTGATATCGGGTAACGGGATGAAATGGCGCGCCGAATCGAGCAGCAGCCCGCGCCACGGGAAGCGCGGCGAATCTTCGATGGTAACCCACGGAATCGAAGTGTTTTCGGCACCGTTCTGCATCAGCTGGAGCAAGGTTTCCATTGCGCGCAATGCGCCAAAGCGGGTGTTAGCGGAGATGTTCACGCCGTTGGCATCCACAATGAGTTTGTAGCTCTCATCGCTGTCCGGCAGCGGCTGCGGCTTCACCTTTTTAGCGATGGCGATACGGATGGTCGGCTTGTCAGGTTTTTCGGCCTGTGGCTGTAGCGTCCAGCCGGTTTGCAGCGCAATGCGCTGGCGCAGGCGGTTGACCGCGTCCCCCAGATCGTCGCCGCTGACGCTCACGGAGAGTTGATTGTTAAGCACCAGCGCGCCCTGCGTCGTCGGGCGTTCAACCTTCGCAGGCCAGGGCATCAGGGGAAGGTCGCCTGCCGGTGCGGCAAAAGCGGAGGCGCCGAGCATAAGCCCGGCGGTTAAGAGACTGTACCGTAACATGAATGTTCCTTATCTGACGGGCCAAATACAGGCAAAACATTCTGTTAACATGCGTACAAATTGTCGTCAAGCGAATGCGCCGACGGAGATCACAGGTTGTTGAATTTGAGAGGAAAGCCAGATGCCGGGTGGCGGCTTCGCCTTACCCGGCCTACGTTTGGATTGTGGCAAAATGAGCTTACTGCCAGCCATATCGACGCGCATAGAATCCTTTCACCATCTGCGTCAGCACCATATAGCCCGCGAGGATCGCCACCAGCCACGGGAAGTAGCTCAGCGGCAGCGCCTGCAGCTGCAGGTAGCTTGCCAGCGGCGAGAACGGCAGCGCGATACCCAGCGCCATCACAATGCCCGTCATTACAATCAGCGGCCACGCGGCACGGCTCTGGATGAACGGAATGCGGCGCGTGCGGATCATATGCACAATCAGCGTCTGGGACAGCAGCCCTACCACGAACCAGCCGGACTGGAACAGCGTCTGGTGTTCCGGCGTGTTGGCGTGGAACACAAACCACATCAGGCAGAAGGTCAGAATGTCGAAGATGGAGCTGATCGGCCCAAAGAACAGCATGAAGCGACCCAGATCGGCGGGGTTCCAGCGCTGCGGCTTCTGGATCTGCTCGTCATCAACGTTATCAAACGGGATCGCTACCTGAGAGACATCGTACATCAGGTTCTGGATCAGCAGGTGCAGCGGCAGCATCGGCAGGAACGGCAGAAACGCGCTCGCCACCAGCACGCTGAAGACGTTACCGAAGTTGGAGCTGGCGGTCATTTTGATGTACTTGAGCATGTTGGCGAAGGTGCGACGCCCTTCGATGACGCCCTCCTCCAGCACCATCAGGCTCTTTTCCAGCAGGATGATATCCGCCGCTTCACGGGCGATATCCACGGCGCCGTCCACGGAGATGCCAATGTCCGCCGCACGCAGCGCGGGCGCATCGTTGATGCCGTCGCCCATAAAGCCCACCACGTGCCCTTCACGACGCAGCAGCGTCACAATGCGCTCTTTGTGCATCGGCGTCAGGCGGGCAAACAGCGTCGTGCGCTGGGCAAGCTGCGCCAGTTCGTCGTCGGTGAGGTGCTCGATGTCGCTCCCCACCACCACGTCGCCCGCGTCCAGCCCCACTTCGTGACACACTTTGGCCGCCACCAGCTCGCTGTCGCCGGTGAGAATTTTGACGGTGATGCCGCTCGCCTTCAGCGCCTTCAGCGCCGGTGCGGTGGTCTCTTTCGGCGGATCGAGGAATGCGATGTAACCCTCGAGGATCAAATCGGATTCGTCGATACGCTGATAGTCCCCCTCCCGCGCGGGCAGGAATTTGCTCGCCACCGCCACCACGCGCAGCCCCTGACGGTTCAGGTTGTCGGTGACGCGCTTGATGCGGCGCAGCATGGTGTCGTCCAGCGGCACGATGTCGCCGTTATGGCGAACCTGCGTGGAGACGTTCAGGATCTCCTGCAGCGCGCCTTTGCAGATCAGCTGGTGCACGTCCGGCTGCTCGCTCACCACCACCGACATGCGGCGGCGCTCGAAGTCGAACGGGATTTCGTCCACCTTCTGCCAGCGGCCGGAGAGCGTACGGGCGGCCTCCTCGTCCACGCCTTCCAGCACCGCCACGTCGAGCAGGTTTTTCAGCCCGGTCTGGTAGTGGCTGTTCAGCCACGCGCTGTGGAGCACGCGCTCGCTGGTTTTACCGGCGATGTCGGTGTGGTTCTCCAGCACGATTTTGTCCTGCGTCAGGGTGCCGGTTTTATCGGTGCAGAGGATGTCCATCGCGCCAAAGTTCTGGATGGCGTCGAGGTGCTTGACGATCACCTTTTGTTTAGAGAGTTTGACCGCCCCGCGCGCCAGCGTGGAGGTAACGATCATCGGCAGCATTTCCGGCGTCAGGCCGACGGCCACGGAGAGCGCAAACAGCGCCGCCTCCCACCAGTCGCCTTTGGTGTAGCCGTTGATCAGCAGGACAATCGGCGTCATGACCATCATAAAGCGGATCAGCAGCATGCTGACGCGGCCAATGCCTTTCTGGAACGCATTCGGCTCGCTCTCCTGCTCGCTGACGCGCCCGGCAAGCTGTCCAAACCAGGTATTGCCGCCGGTGGCGGTGACAATTGCCTGCGCCGTGCCGCTGACCACCGTGGTGCCCATAAAGCACAGGGTGTCGCACTCGAGCGGGTTCATCTGCTGCGGGTCGCGGCTGCGCGATACCTTCTCAACGGGCAGGGACTCGCCGGTCAGGGAGGCCTGCGCCACGAACAGATCCCGCGCCTGGATGATGCGTAAATCCGCCGGGATCATGTCTCCCGCCGCCAGCTTCACCAGGTCGCCCGGCACCAGCTGGTCAATGGGCAGCTCAACCCAGGCGTTTTCGCCGAGGTCGTTAATCACGCGCGAGACGGTCGCGGTGTTGCTGACCATCGCCTTCAGGGCGTCCGCCGCTTTGGTGGAGCGGGCTTCCTGAATGAAGTTCAGCAGCGTGGAGATACCCACCATCAGGGCAATTACGCCCGCGGCAAAAAGATCTTCCGTCGCGTAAGAGATGATGCCGAGCACGGTCAGCAGCAGGTTGAACGGGTTGCGGTAGCAGAGCCACAGGTGCACCCACCACGGAGAGGGCTTCTGCGCCGGGATCTCGTTATCGCCGTGCACGGCGCGGATTTTTTCCACTTCAGACGCGTTCAGCCCTTCCGGATGGCCGCCAAAGGCGCGCCAGACTTCGTTTTCATCCATCGCCGCCACGTTCAGGCAGCGTTCGGTCAGGGACGCCGGGATCGCCGCTCCCGCCATGTTTTTGGCATTGGGCAGCGGATCGCGCTGAACAAGACGGTGTGGCAGATGGCGGCTCAGCAGCGCCTGCAGCTGCCGGGTGATATTTTTAAACATAGACATTCCTCCGCATCCGCCAGGCGGACGCAGCATTCCCTTCAGGCGTGGCAAAGCCGTACCTGTCAGGCACTCAATTTTTCAAGCAGGAACGTTTGGGACGTTGCTGCCTCACATTACCGGTGAGACAGCAAAAGCTGGCTTACCGGAAAGAACAAATTCTCCCGTTCAGGAGAGGTGCGGGATCGGGATCCATAAAGCCTCCGGTAAGTAAAAAAACAGGGTGTCGCCGCGCAGTATAAAGATTTAAGCGTACCCTTTGTGACGATTCGGGCGGTATTATACGCGCCTGCAAATAAACAGTACGTAAACCAGACTTTGCCCATAGCGAAATCGCGCTATAGCATTAGGCTCAATTGACCATTTTGTCGTTGTTACAGGGAAAACAGCATGCAGAACCGCCTTACAATTAAAGACATCGCGCGTTTAAGCGGCGTGGGGAAATCAACCGTCTCACGCGTGCTGAACAACGAAAGCGGCGTCAGCGAACGCACCCGCGAGCGCGTTGAGGCGGTCATGAATCAGCACGGTTTTTCCCCTTCCCGCTCCGCGCGCGCCATGCGCGGGCAGAGCGATAAAGTGGTTGCGATCATCGTTTCGCGTCTGGATTCCCTCTCCGAAAACCTCGCCGTTCAGACCATGCTGCCTGCCTTCTACGAGCAGGGCTATGATCCGATCATGATGGAGAGCCAGTTCTCGCCACAGCTGGTGGAAGAACATCTCGGCATGCTCCAGCGCCGTAACATTGACGGCGTGGTGCTGTTTGGTTTTACCGGCATTGACGAGGAGATGCTGAAACACTGGCAGCCGTCTCTGGTGCTGCTGGCGCGCGATGCCCACGGCTTTGCCTCCGTCTGTTATGACGATGAGGGGGCGATTATTACCCTGATGCAGCGCCTGTACGAAGAAGGCCACCGCCACATCAGCTATCTGGGCGTGCCGCACGCGGACGTTACCACCGGCAAGCGCCGCCACGAAGCCTATCTGGCCTTTTGCAAAAAGCACAATCTCCCTGCCGTGGCCTCCCTGCCGGGGCTGGGCATGAAGCAGGGCTACGAGCAGGTCGCCAGCGTCCTGACGCCGCAGACCACCGCGCTGGTGTGCGCCACGGACACCCTTGCGCTGGGTGCCAGCAAGTATCTGCAGGAGCAGCGCATTGATAACCTGCAGGTGGCGAGCGTCGGCAGCACGCCGCTGATGAAGTTCCTGCACCCTGAAATTATCACCGTCGATCCGGGCTACGCCGAGTCCGGCAGACAGGCCGCCGCGCAGCTGATCGAGCAGATCAACGGGCGGAGCGAGCCGCGCCAGATCGTTATTCCTGCCCGTCTCTCATAACCCCCCTGAATCGTTTATTGTGATCTTCGCCCGATTTCGGGAACGTTCCCATTTTCGCCGTCACGCTGAAGGAGTAGGCTTGCGCTCAGGTCATTACCCCCCTCAACATCTGTCATGAGGTTTCATGATGAGTAAAGTCAAACAAGCAGATATCGATCGGCTGATCGTCCTGGTCGGCGGCCGCGAAAACATCGCCACCGTCAGCCATTGCATTACCCGCCTGCGCTTCGTGCTGAACGATCCGGCCAAGGCCAACCCGAAGGCGATTGAAGAGCTTTCCATGGTGAAAGGCTGCTTCACCAACGCCGGACAGTTCCAGGTGGTGATTGGTACCGAAGTGGGCGATTACTATCAGGCTCTGCTGGCGACCACCGGACACTCTTCTGCCGATAAAGAGCAGGCGAAGAAGGCGGCGCGCCAGAATATGAAATGGCACGAGCAGCTGATTTCCCACTTTGCAGAAATCTTCTTCCCGCTGCTGCCGGCGCTGATCAGCGGGGGCTTAATTTTGGGCTTCCGTAACGTCATCGGCGATGTGCCGATGAGCGACGGTAAAACCCTGGCGCAGATGTACCCGGCGCTGCAAAGCATCTATGACTTCCTGTGGCTGATTGGCGAAGCGATTTTCTTCTATCTGCCGGTGGGGATTTGCTGGTCCGCGGTGCGCAAGATGGGCGGTACGCCAATTCTCGGTATCGTACTGGGCGTCACGCTGGTCTCTCCGCAGTTAATGAACGCTTACTTACTTGGTCAGCAGGTGCCTGAGGTATGGAACTTCGGCCTGTTTACCATCGCCAAGGTGGGCTATCAGGCGCAGGTCATTCCGGCCCTGCTGGCGGGTCTGGCGCTGGGCTTTATTGAGACGCGTCTGAAGCGCATCGTGCCGGATTACCTCTACCTGGTGGTGGTGCCGGTCTGCTCGCTGATCCTGGCCGTCTTCCTGGCGCACGCTTTTATCGGTCCGTTTGGCCGCATGATCGGCGACGGCGTGGCCTTCGCGGTGCGTCATCTGATGACCGGCAGCTTCGCGCCAATCGGTGCCGCGCTGTTTGGCTTCCTGTATGCCCCGCTGGTGATCACCGGCGTGCACCAGACCACGCTGGCCATCGATATGCAGATGATCCAGAGCCTCGGCGGTACCCCAGTCTGGCCGATTATCGCCCTCTCTAACATTGCGCAGGCCTCTGCGGTGACCGGCATCATTATCGTTAGCCGTAAGCACAACGAGCGTGAGATCTCCGTTCCGGCGGCCATCTCCGCCTATCTCGGCGTCACCGAACCGGCGATGTACGGCATCAACCTGAAGTATCGCTTCCCGATGCTCTGCGCGATGATCGGCTCTGGCCTGGCGGGCCTGCTGTGCGGCCTGAACGGCGTGATGGCGAACGGGATTGGCGTCGGCGGCCTGCCGGGCATCCTCTCCATCCAGCCTACTTTCTGGCAGGTGTTTGCCCTGGCAATGGCGGTGGCGATTATCGTCCCCATGGCGCTCACCACCGTGGTTTACCAGCGTAAGTTCCGTCAGGGCACGCTGCAGATTGTTTAACTTCATCTTTCGGGGCGCAGTTGCGCCCCTTCGCATTTGCAGGAACGCACTATGAATACCCTTCCTCACTGGTGGCAGAACGGCGTCATCTACCAGATTTACCCAAAGAGTTTTCAGGACACCACCGGCAGCGGCACCGGCGATCTGCGCGGCGTGACGCAGCGGCTGGATTACCTGAAAACCCTCGGCATCGACGCCATCTGGCTGACGCCGTTTTATATTTCCCCGCAGGTGGATAACGGCTACGACGTGGCGAATTACACCGCCATCGACCCGTCCTTCGGCACGCTGGATGACTTTGACGAGCTGGTTGCCGAAGCGCACGAACGCGGCATTCGCATCGTGCTGGATATGGTGTTTAACCATACCTCCACGCAGCACGCCTGGTTCCGCGAGTCGCTGAACAAAGAGAGCCCGTACCGCCAGTTCTACATCTGGCGCGACGGCACGCCGGAGCAGCTCCCCAACAACTGGCGCTCCAAGTTTGGCGGCAACGCCTGGCGCTGGCACGCCGAGAGCGAGCAGTATTACCTGCACCTGTTCGCCCCAGAGCAGGCGGACCTCAACTGGGAAAACCCGGCGGTGCGCGCCGAGCTGAAAAAGGTATGCGAGTTCTGGGCCGATCGCGGCGTGGACGGCTTGCGTCTGGACGTGATTAACCTCATCTCTAAAGATCAGGATTTCCCGGACGACACCATTGGCGACGGTCGCCGCTTCTACACTGACGGGCCGCGCATCCACGAATATCTTCAGGAGATGAGCCGCGACGTCTTCACCCCGCGCAACCTGATGACGGTGGGGGAGATGTCGTCAACCTCGCTGGAGAACTGCCAGCAGTACGCGTCGCTCGACGGGCGCGAGCTGTCGATGACCTTTAACTTCCACCACCTGAAGGTGGACTACCCCGGCGGCGAAAAGTGGACGAAGGCAAAGCCGGACTTCGTGGCGCTGAAAACCCTCTTCCGTCACTGGCAGCAGGGCATGCACAACAAAGCCTGGAACGCGCTGTTCTGGTGTAACCACGACCAGCCGCGCATCGTGTCGCGCTTCGGTGACGAAGGGGAATACCGCGTTCACGCCGCGAAGATGCTCGGTATGGTGCTGCACGGCATGCAGGGCACGCCGTACATCTATCAAGGTGAAGAGCTGGGCATGACCAACCCGCACTTCAGCCGCATCACCGACTACCGCGACGTGGAAAGCCTGAACATGTTCGCCGAACTGCGGGCCAATGGCCGTGAGCCGGATGAATTACTGGCGATTCTGGCGAGTAAATCCCGCGATAACGGGCGAACCCCAATGCAGTGGGACGCGTCGCACAATGCGGGCTTTACCGAGGGCGAGCCGTGGATTGGGGTCTGCGATAACTATGAAACCGTGAATGCCCGTACGGCGCTGGACGACCCGGATTCAGTGTTCTACACCTATCAGTCGCTGATTCGTCTGCGCAAAACCCTCCCGGTGCTGACGTGGGGAGATTATGAAGATCTCCTGCCGGAACACCCTTCCCTGTGGTGCTATCGCCGCCAGTGGCAGGGCCAGACGCTGATGGTGGTGGCGAACCTGAGCCGAGAGCGCCAGCAGTGGCAGCCGGACCCGGTCCAGAGCGCATGGCAGGTCGCACTCAGCAACTATGAGGACGTCTCCTCTCGTCCCGATACGCTGCAACTGCGCCCGTTTGAAGCCATCTGGTGGGTGCAGGAATAAACGTCAGGAGATACAGCATGCTGTATCTCCTTTTTTTATGTTTAGCGATACGCTAAATGTACGACGATAACTTTTACATCACGGCGTACCGAAAATAAAAATAGCCCTGCCAATTAAATAACCTCGGCAGGACATGATGAAAAAGACAATTATTAAAGTAACGTGTATTAGCGCATTATTATTGAGCACACAGGGATGGTGCGGAAATACGTCCGTCGACCTTCGCTTTGGCCATAATACGCGCTCTGACGTAAATGATTCTCGTATTAAGGTTATGCATCAGGCGGATAACGGTTTTTACTTCTCCGTTGAAGCCGCACAAAACCATAACGACACCTTTTTTGGTGATACCGACCGAAATAATCCCGATGACAAAGGATTAACGGAGGCTGCACAGGAGATTGAAACGCGCTGGCGCTTCAATCTGGGCAATGGCTTTGCCGTTGCGCCTGGCATGGTGACGGTTTTCACCCCCAGTAATACCCACTATCGCCCCTTCATTCAGGGCTGGAAAGCGTTTGATAACGGTCTGAACCTCTCTGCCCGTTACCGTTATAACACCATCAATGACGCGCACAGCGACAAAGAACTCGACGGCAGCGGCTATACCCGCCGTCAGTCACACCAGTTCGACATTTGGTTCGCGTACAACATTGGTAAATTCGGTATGTCCTACAACCCGCGCTTCCGCTGGCAGGATAATGTCGATCAGGGAACCGGGGATGATACCTACTGGGAGCATACCGTTGCGTTCAACTACCAGCTCGACGATGGCTGGACGCCTTACGTCGAGCTGGTGTCACTGGATAAAACCTATATCAACAATGACGGCAACCATGAAAATGATTATGCCGTACGTCTGGGGATAGTGAAGCAGCTCTGACGGCCTGACTACACCGTATCGTGCTGCAGCAGCCTGCAGCCGATACGGTCCACGGCGCTTAACAGTTCAAGCTGGCCCTCCCGCTGATACAGCGATACCGCGTTAATGTCGATCGATAACGGCCAGCATAGCGTTGAGATCGACGCCAGCGTCGCCCCCTGACGGGTAATTGCAATAATCTTTAAGCCCTTGCGCAGCGCGTTTCGCGCCATTTCTATCAGCGACTGTGTCTCCCCGGATTTGCTGATCAGCACCAGCGTCCCCTTCGATACCCGTGTCAGCTGGTGCATGTCATTCAAAATAAGATGCGGCAGGCTCGCCAGCGATAAAAAGCGCGACAGGTAGTTAAGGCTGGTAAGCGAGGCGCCGCGTGCGTACAGATAGATATGGCTGGAATGGATGAGCAGCCTGGACACCTCCGCCACAATGTCGTCCGCCTGCGGACCCGCGTCGGGCACTGCAGGCGCCGGGGTAAAATGATCGCGTAAAAAACGATACCGAAGCTCGGTATAGCTTTTATACCCCATTTTTTTACACACACGATTAACGGATGTTGTCGTTGTAAAGGTATCACGGGCAATCTCTTTTGCCGAAATATTAGAAATATTACACGCGTGATGCTGAATGTATTCAAATATCAAGCGTTCACTTCCCTGGAATGAATTCATATATTACACCCTGTTTAATCCCAGCATGATATTAACACAACAGAGAAATAGTCTCTGGAAGGCGCTTCACACATTGCATTTACGCGTATCGCGATACGTAATTAGTATTAGCAAACGTTAAAAACTGTTTTAGGTTCTCTTTATACTTTCCCTGTTTTCACATCCAGGGAATTATGACAATGACGAAACAGAAAGTTGTCGCGGTAACGGCGTGCCCGACGGGCATTGCACATACCTTTATGGCGGCGAATAAAATTATTGCATGGGCTAGAGAGCACAATATTGAGGTTAAGGTCGAAACGCAGGGCAGCGACGGCGTTAAAAACCGCTTAACGAAGCAGGATATCGCCTCCGCCACGGCCATTATTCTGGCAACCGACGTCCCCATTCAGGATGCCGAGCGCTTTGAAAACATTCCCCACCTTCAGACCCGCACGCAAGAGCTGATCAAGCATACCGATCGCTATCTGCGTCAGGCGCTTGCCATGGAAAAAAACGTCACGACTGTCGTACATGAAGACGAACTCCAGCCTTCGGCTTACCAGATTTTTATTGGCCATATCATGGCGGCCATCAGCTATATGCTGCCGGTGGTGGTCATGGGCGGGCTGATGATGGCAACGGCCAAAATTACCGGCCAGTTTATTAACATCGACCATTCGCCGTTCAGCGTGCTGGATAAAGTGGGCTTTATGACCATTAAGTTCATGTATCCGGTTTTCGCCATGTATCTGGCGTTTTCCATTGCCGGCAAACCGGCGCTGATCCCCGGACTTATCGGCGGCATCATGTCAGACGAGGTCTACAAGCGCTTCTTTGATATCGAAGGCTTTATGCCGTCCGGCTTTTTCGGCGCGATCGGCATTGGCTTTTTTGTGGGCTATCTGGTGCGCTGGCTGAATGATTCCATTCACGTCCGCCAGCAGCTCACGACCATCAAGACCATGCTGGTCGTCCCGCTTATCACCGGCATTACGCTGGTGATGGTCATGGAATATTTGATTAACCCGATTTTCGGCTCGCTTAACCAGCTGATGGTGGTCTTTTTTACCTCGGCAGGTGACACCGGGCGCGGATTCTATTCCGCGATGATCGCCGCAGGCACCGCGTTCGACCTGGGCGGCCCGGTCAACAAGGCGGCAGGCTCAGTCGCGCTCGGCCTGAATGGCATGAGCGAAACGTTTGATCTCACCGCCCGCGAACTCTCCATCGTGATCCCCTCTATTGGCGTCGGCTTTGCCGCGTTCCTCAACGGCCGCTTTGGACTACCGGATGTTTTTAGCCGGGAAGAGAAAACCGTTGGCAGCACCTCGTTGCTGTTGGGCGTGATTGGGATCTCCGAAGGCGCGATCCCGTTCATCCTGAAAAACCCACGTCTGATCCCGGTGTTTATGACCGGTGCCGTTGCCGGCGCGCTGGTCGCCATTGCACTCGGCGTGAAGCAGACGCTGCCGCTGCCGGCCATCTGGGGCTGGCCGCTGGCAACCAACGTGGCGGGCTACCTGGCGAGCGTCTTTATTGGCGCACTGATTTGCGCCCTGGGCGTGCTTTACGTCAGCCCAAAGAACGCCAGCTAAGGGGAAGGTCATGAATCAGATCCACGTCATTGCCCATACGCACTGGGATCAAGAGTGGTATTTCACCCGTCAGGACAGCATGGTGCTGGCGTCATATAACTTTGCGGACGTCATCGACACGCTGGAGCACGACCCGGCTTACAGCTGCTATCACCTTGATGGACAGATGGCGGTGGTAGAGGACTTTCTCGCCATCAATCCCGATTATCGCACCAGGCTGGAGACGCTGGTCAGAGCGAAAAGGATTTTTGTGGGGCCGTGGTATACCCAGACGGATACCTACAACGTGCATGGCGAATCCATTATCCGCAACCTCAAATACGGCATCTTCTCTGCCCGTAAGCTGGGGCACGCCATGCAGGTTGGGTATCTTCCGGATACCTTCGGCCACAATGCGCAGATGCCCACAATTTTACAGGGCTGCAATATCGACAACATCGTCTTCTGGCGCGGCATCGATCACGACAGACAGGCGAAAAGCAGCCAGTTCCTCTGGCGCGCGCCGTCAGGGGCGACCGTTATCGCCTGCGCGATGGCGCTCGGTTATGGCGCGGCTAAAAACATCTCTTCAGACGCGAGCCATTTGCAGGGAAAAATCTTCCCGATGGTCAATCTTCTGCGCTCGCGGGCCGGAATAAATGACCTGCTGCTACCCTGCGGCGGCGATCAGGTCAGCATCGACCCGGCGCTGCCGAAAATCCTGCAGGTCGCCAGCGCACGCTCCCCGGATGAAGACCGTTACGTCATCAGTTCGCTGGAGCGCTACGTCGACATTCTGCGCGCGCAGCGTGAGCAGTTTGAATTCTGGGAAGGAGAGCTGAAATCGCCGCGCTACACCCGCATCCATAAAACGATCGGCTCCGTGCGCTACGACATTAAAAAGAAAAATGATGCAGTTGAGCAGTTCATCCTGCGGCAGCTGGAGCCGACAATCGCCATGGCGCGTCATCAGGGGCTGCCGGTCAACCTCTCGGTGGTCGATACGCTCTGGAAGAAGCTGTTGCGAAGCCATGCTCATGACTCCATCGGCGGCTGTAACAGCGATGCCACCAACCGCGATATTCTGCATCGACTGGAGCAAACCGAACAGCTGTGCCACAGCCTGTGGAATCTGGTGGTGAAAACCCTGGCCGCCGCCTGCGCTCGGGAAGGCGATCTGCTGATTTTTAACCCGCTGGGCACGCAAACGCAGCGCGTGGTGAAAACCACTCTCTATAGCCGCGCTGAAAATATCGCCCTGATGTATCAGGGGCAGGCCATCCCCTTCGACGTCCTGAAAAGAGACGTGTTGCCCGGCGGAACGGCGATCTCCCTTAACGCCGAAGGCGAGTGTGAAACGCCCCTTCCCCCTTATTACCGCTGGCACGTTGCTGTGAAAACACCGGTTCTGCCGCCGGTCGGCTATCTCAGCGTTAACGTTGAAGATGACCCGGCGCCTTTCCGGCAGCCTGAACAGACAACGGGCAGCGAGATAGAGAATGCACAGTATCGATTAACGCTGGACGACGGAACGCTAACCCTGCACGACAAACGCAGCGGCAGATGCATCCCCTCGTTCTTTACCCTTGAAGACTGTGCGGATGCCGGCGACAGCTACGATTTCTCACCGCTTGCGGGCGATACGCCGACGCGATGCGACCATTTCACGCTCGTCGGCTGCCTGAAAACGCCGCTTGTCGAAAAGCTGATCGTTGAAGCCACCCTGTATCTTCCGCCAGATCTCGCCGGACGCCAGGATACTGCCCGAACGCCGTTATCCATTCGTCTGGAGTGCACATTACGCGAAGACGATCCGAACCTGTACGTCGAGGCTTCGCTGGAAAACAGCCACTGCGATCACCGGCTACGTTTACTGATCGGCAGCGATATTCGCACCCGTCACGCTATCGCCTCCCAGCCCTTCGCGATAATCCAGCGCGATACGGGGTGTGAGAGTGAAAACTGGCAGGAGCGCTATCGCGAGATGCCCGTGGATATCGAAACCACCGAAGGCATTATTGCTGTCGCGGAAGTGGGCAAAGCGCTGGTGGTGAATAGTCGCGGTATGAAGGAATTTCAGATTATCGGCAGCGAACCCGCGACGATTGCCCTGACGTTGTTTAAAGCGACGGGCGTGCTCGGGCGCAACGATCTCGACTGGCGACCGGGACGTGCGTCCGGCATTAATAATACGGTGGTTGAGACCCCCGACGCCCAGTTACTGAAACCGTTGCGCTTCACGTTTACCGTCGCGCTGGCCGACAGCGCCGATCATCTCACGCTTCGCCAGCTGGAAAACCAGGCTGCGGGACAGCCTTTCACCTATCAGCGGCAAACGCTACATACGCTCGATCACCGACTTGAACGCTTTGCGTTGCGTCTGCCCGAGCATCAGCTTCCGGCAGAATTCTCATTATTGACTCTGCCGGAGCCGCTAGTCCTTTCTGCCCTGCCCCATGCGCAACGGTCGAATGGGACCGTCGTCCGCGTGTTTAACGCCGGGACGCAGCCGGTTCCCGTCCCGGAAAGTCTGGTGGGGCTATGTCAGATCAACTATCTGGAAGAGCCTGTGCCGCCGGTAACGGCAATCCCCCCTTTCGCAACCTGCGATTTTTTGATGGAGGCTTAATATGAACTTGCTTGCATTGACGCACCCCGATCTGGTTTTTATCAACCCGCCGCACCGTACGCCTGAAGCGCTGATCCGCTGGCTCGCCGAACCGCTCGCCAGGCGAAAAATCATCTGCGATGAAGAAACATTCATCCAGAGCGTATTACAGCGCGAAAGCGAAGGCCCTACCGCGCTGGGTGAAGCGCTCGCCGTTCCGCACGGTAAAACCGAGGCGGTGCAGCAGGCGGCGTTTTGTCTGGCACTCTTTGACGACCCGATACGCTGGCCGGGGCTGGACGGTGATGAAGAGGTCAGAATGGTTTTCCTGCTCGCCATTCCGCCCGCGGAAGCAGGCAGTACCCATATGCAACTGCTGACGACGCTGACCAGTTTATTGACAGAAGATCGAGTGCGCGCGCAGCTTCTGGCGGCGCGCACCCGGGAAGAGGCGATGTACGCCCTGAGTGCTGAAGAACCTCAAAAACAGGATGCGGCCCCTGACCGCTCCCTTCTCATTCCGGTGATACTGGGCAGTATCGCTACCGCAGCCTTTTTACAGGCAGGATTGAGCTGGGCCTGCGCGGTGAGTTAACCGAACGGCGCTCAGCACGTACCGCGTTGAGCGCTTGTTTTTGTTGAATAATTAATCAGATTTTTCCTGCACGTATTTACAATTGCTCCAGCGCCCGCCGTTTGTACTCTCGTCTTTTTACTTTGTTCTGCGTCAAATAAATCGCAAACTTGTTTGATGCAAATCACTATATGTAGAACTTAAAATGCACGCCGACCCAATATCTTGTATTAATCGTCTACTATTCCAACAACAAGACGGCGCTTACGCTGGCCGGAATTGTGGATAACACGAGCTGGGAACGGGGGAAGTCTTTGGCCTGGCGGGGAATACGTCCGGTGAATACTTCTCCACCTCTGTGGATAACCTGTTTTTAAAAATGGAGTGATCATGACACCGCATGTGATGAAACGTGATGGCTGTAAAGTGCCGTTTAAATCAGAGCGCATCCAGGAAGCCATTCTGCGTGCAGCTAAAGCAGCGGGAGTCGATGACGCAGATTACTGCGCCACCGTCGCAGAAGTCGTTAGCAGCCAGATGACTGAACGCAGCCAGGTCGATATCAACGAGATCCAGACCGCGGTTGAAAACCAGCTGATGGCAGGCCCCTACAAACAGTTAGCCCGCGCCTACATTGAGTATCGCCACGATCGCGACGTGCAGCGTGAGAAGCGCGGTCGCCTGAATCAGGAGATCCGTGGCCTGGTGGAGCAGACCAACTCTGCCCTGCTCAATGAAAACGCCAACAAAGACAGCAAAGTGATTCCGACCCAGCGCGATCTGCTGGCCGGTATCGTCGCCAAACACTATGCCCGCCAGCATCTGCTGCCGCGCGACGTGGTCTCGGCACACGAGCGCGGCGAGATCCACTATCACGACCTCGATTACTCGCCGTTCTTCCCGATGTTCAACTGCATGCTGATCGACCTGAAAGGCATGCTGACCCAGGGCTTTAAAATGGGTAACGCCGAGATTGAACCGCCTAAGTCGATCTCCACGGCGACAGCGGTAACGGCACAGATCATCGCTCAGGTGGCGAGCCACATTTATGGCGGGACCACCATTAACCGTATTGACGAAGTGCTGGCCCCGTTCGTGACGGCGAGCTTCAACAAGCATCGGAAAACTGCCGAAGAGTGGCAGATCCCGGACGCGGACGGCTATGCGCGCTCCCGTACCGAAAAAGAGTGCTACGACGCGTTCCAGTCGCTGGAATATGAAGTGAACACGCTGCACACCGCCAACGGGCAGACGCCGTTTGTGACCTTCGGTTTTGGCCTGGGCACCAGCTGGGAATCACGCCTGATCCAGCAGTCCATTCTGCGCAACCGTATTTCCGGCCTCGGCAAGAACCGCAAAACCGCGGTGTTCCCGAAACTGGTGTTCGCCATCCGCGACGGCCTGAACCACAAGTTTGGCGATCCGAACTACGACATCAAACAGCTGGCGCTGGAGTGCGCGAGCAAGCGCATGTACCCGGACATCCTGAACTATGACCAGGTGGTAAAAGTCACCGGTTCGTTTAAAACGCCTATGGGCTGCCGCAGCTTCCTCGGGGTGTACGAGGATGAAAACGGCGAGCAGATCCACGACGGGCGTAACAACCTGGGCGTCATCAGCCTGAACCTGCCGCGCATCGCGCTGGAGGCCAAAGGCAATGAAGCTGAATTCTGGAAACTGCTGGATGAACGACTGCAGCTGGCGCGTAAGGCGCTGATGACCCGTATCGCACGCCTTGAAGGGGTGAAAGCCCGCGTGGCGCCCATCCTCTATATGGAAGGGGCCTGCGGCGTGCGCCTGAAGGCGGACGATGACGTGTCCGAGATCTTCAAAAACGGCCGCGCGTCGATTTCGCTGGGCTATATCGGCATCCACGAAACCATCAACGCCCTGTCTGGCGACGCGCATATGTACGACAGCGCGGCCCTGCGCGAAAAAGGCATTGCGATTGTCCAGCGCCTGCGCGACGCGGTTGACCAGTGGAAAGAGGAAACTGGCTACGGGTTTAGCCTCTACAGTACGCCGAGCGAGAACCTGTGCGACCGCTTCTGCCGTCTGGACACCGCCGAGTTCGGGATTGTGGAAGGCGTGACCGACAAAGGGTACTACACCAACAGCTTCCACCTCGACGTGGAGAAAAAGGTAAACCCGTACGACAAGATCGACTTCGAAGCGGCCTATCCGCCCATCGCCAGCGGCGGCTTCATCTGCTACGGCGAGTACCCGAACATCCAGCACAACCTGAAGGCGCTGGAAGACGTGTGGGATTATAGCTATCAGCACGTGCCGTATTACGGGACCAATACGCCAATCGACGAATGCTACGAGTGTGGCTTTACCGGTGAGTTCGAGTGCACCAGTAAAGGCTTTACCTGCCCGAAATGCGGCAACCACGATGCGGCCCGCGTGTCCGTGACCCGCCGCGTGTGCGGCTATCTCGGCAGCCCGGATGCCCGTCCGTTTAACGCCGGCAAGCAGGAAGAGGTGAAGCGCCGGGTGAAACATCTGGGGAATGGGCAGATCGGTTGAGCCACTGCCACATTTATGCCCGGTGGCGCTACGCTTACCGGGCCTACAATCCGCACTCACACTGTACCCGGCTTGGTTAACCGCTATGAACTACCATCAGTACTACCCCGTCGACATCGTCAACGGCCCCGGCACCCGCTGCACCCTGTTCGTTTCAGGTTGCGTACATGAGTGCCCCGGCTGCTACAACAAAAGCACCTGGCGCGTAAATTCCGGCATGCCGTTTACCGCTGAAATGGAAGACCGCATCATCAACGACCTGAACGACACGCGCATCAAACGCCAGGGGATTTCGCTCTCCGGCGGCGATCCGCTCCATCCGCAAAACGTGCCGGAGATCCTGAAGCTGGTGAAGCGCATCCGCCGCGAGTGCGCGGGAAAAGATATCTGGGTCTGGACGGGATATAAGCTGGATGAGCTGAATGCAGCTCAGAAGGAAGTTGTGGATTTAATTAACGTGCTGGTGGACGGCAAGTTCGTGCAGGATTTAAAAGACCCGGCCCTGATCTGGCGCGGCAGCAGCAACCAGGTTGTGCATCATTTGCGGTGAATGAAGGCGGATAATCTCTATCCGCCTGGCCTCAAAACCGGCTCAAACTCTCCATCGCCTCAGCCTTAAACGCCGCAAAATCCTCGCACTGGCACAGGCGCGTCATCGCGCGTTCTCGCAGGAAAGTGACGAAGATGTCGTAAATCGCCATCGCCTCTTCGTACTCGCTTTTGCTGATGGCGAGCAGGAAGATGACGTGCGCCGTTTCATCCCCCCACTGAATACCCTGCGGAGCCAGCACCGTATAGACCACCGTTTTCTGTGCCAGCAGGCCGAGGGAGTGCGGCAGCGCGATACCGTCGCCGAGCATGGTGCTGACGATAGCTTCACGCTCAACGACCGAATCCAGAAACTCCGCGCCGACAAAGCCTTCGGCCTCAAGCTGTTCACACAGCTCGCGGAACAGCGTTTGCTGGTCAACAGGCTTGTCGAGAATGCGGAAATGGGCCGCGTCGAAATATTTCTCCAGCATCCACGGGCGGGTGCGGTCCACCAGCACCAGCTTGCCGATCTGCTCTAACTGATAATCGGTCGGGAACGGGGCGATCGTCACCACCGGTTTAGATTTTTCACTCACGCGGGCGGTGGAGATGACAAAGTCTTCACCGATGGCATCCGCCAGCTCGTACTCGCGCAGAGTGAGCGTGCGCGTCACCTCGATCTGCGGGTATTTGCGCTGGAGCACCGCCTCGATCATGCGCACCATCGCATTACCGGCGTCGCACACCAGCAGCACGCGCGGCTGGCGCTGGTAGCCGATGTTATAGTGGCGCTCCAGCCCCACGCCGATGTGCAGCACCAGAAAACCAATCTCGTTTTCGCTGATCGCATATGGCGTGTATTTCCCCCAGCTCGACACCGCCGCGAGGGTCATATCCCACGCCATCGGATAGTGCTGCTTGATGTTGTCCAGCAGCGGATTGGGGATCATGATTTGATAGCGCACGCGGGTGATCATGGTTTTGATGTGCGTGAGCAGATCGGCGTGCAGCTGCGCGTCGCTGAGCAGGTTGTAGTTATAGTGGGTGTTGATGTAGCGCAGGATATAGTTGACCAGCGCTTCGTCGTCGTCGGCGTTAATCGCGCTGGGGGCAATCTCCTGAATCTGCCGCGCCGCGATGTGGACGCACAGCCAGCTCTCTTCCGATGGCGCAAGCGCCTTGCCCGCCAGCTCCTGAATGGCCACCGCGATATCCTTCGCCGCCTCGCGCACGTTCTCTTCCACGTCTTCCGCGTGGAATTCCGGCAGCGGATACCCCTCGCTGATGCGCCGCACCGACACCGCGCAGTACAGGCGCAGGAACAGTTCGCCTTCGTCGGTCAGACGAATGTGATGGCGGGTGAGCGCGTCGTGAAGCACGACCACCATCTGCTCCGGTACCCCAGCGTTGAGCGCGACCTCCGTCACCAGCGGGTTAAGGCTGTCCTGCTGCGCCAGCTCCCACAGAAGATCGGTCAGGCAGGCGCGGACCGACATCTCGCTGCCAAACAGCTTCATGCCGTGGCGCGGGCGGGTTTCCAGCGTCAGGTTATAGCGCTGGAACCACTCGCGCACTTCCACCATGTCGCTCTGCAAGGTGGCGCGGCTGACAAACCACTCGTCGGCCAGATCTTCAAGCTTAAGTGAAAACGCCGACGTCAGGAAACGCACCACCAGATAGTGCACGCGCTCCGGTCCCGTTCGGGGAATACGCAGTGCACGCGGGTGCGATGCCTGCAGCTGCTGATAGCGCTCGGCATCGTCAATTTTAAGCTGGTAGCCGTTACCCCGGCTCAGAATAAACTGCGCGCCGTGGCTCGCCAGCAGCGCGTTCAGGGCGGTGATATCTGCGCGGACGGTTCGCGTGGAGACCGACAGCCGCTGCGCCAGCTCGTCCTGCGGCAGCGTCTCGTTTTGCAACAGATCGAAAAGTTGCGCTAAACGTTGGTTCGGAAATCGCACGTCGTTGTCCTCTTACTGCTCAGGGTGAAATGACCATCTGGGATGGGCTGCCGACCGGGGTATAGTCTGGCTCGGCGCTCAGCTTGCCGTCCGGCGCCACGCGGAAACGGGTAATGTTGTCGCTGCGCTGGTTCATGACGTACAGCCAGCGGCCCTGCTTATCGAGCGTCAGGGTGCGCGGGTAGTCGCCGCGCGTCCAGACATCCTCCTGATGCGTCAGCGTGCCCTCCGCTGTTACGGTAAAGTGCCCGATGCTGTTATGCAAACGGTTCGCCACATACAGCTGTTTACCATCGGCGCTTAGCGCCAGCCCGGCAGCAAAACTGGTGCCTTTGTAACCGTCCGGCAGGGCAGAGACCGTTTTGCCCTCTTTCAGCCTGCCGTTGCTGTCCAGCGCATAATGGGTGAGCGTAGAGGCCTCTTCGTTAATCAGCCACAGGGCATCGCCTTTCGGCGTAAAGACGAAGTGGCGCGGACCGGCGCCTTTTGAGGAGGCGCTGATAAACGGCGGATCGTTCGGCGTTAGCTTTCCGGTTCGATCGTCAAAGCGGTACTGATAGATACGATCCAGCCCAAGATCGGTGGAAAAAACGTACTTCCCACTCGGATCGGCGGCGATCATGTGCGCATGCGGGCCGTTGTGATCGCTGATGGCAAAGCTACCTTCGACAGCCGCTTCCGGCTTCGCCGCGCCCGGTTCGCCCTGGTCCTGATGTCTGTCCGTCGCGTCACCCAGGCTGCCGTCCGCGTTGACGGGCAAAACGGCAATCGATCCGCTGACGTAGTTCGCCACCAGCAGATGCTTGCCGTTTGGCGTTAGCGAAAGATACACCGGCCCGGCGCCACCGGAGGACACCTGATTCAGTTCGCTCAGCTCACCGTTATCGCCGACGCGCAGCGCCTGCACCACGCCCTGCTCCACTTCGCTTGCCAGATACAGCGTTTTACCGTCTTGCGAAAGGGTCAACTGCGCCGCGTTCGGCAGTTTGCTCACCAGCGTTTTATCGTCCAGCGCGCCGGTTTGCGGGTCGACGGTAAAACGGTACAGCCCTTCACCGTTCGGATTATAGGTGCCCACCCAGGCGTATTGCGTCTGGGCGATGGCGGCGGTGGCGAGCATTGAGAGTGAAGCGACAAGCAGGTTACGGGTGTGCATGGTGGCTCCTTTATATGTGTGAGTTCTACTTCACCAGCTTCTTCGTCATCGCCAGCAGCGTACGCACATCTTCGGGACGCGTATCGCCGCTGGCTTTGTCGATAATTGAACTGTAGATGTGCGGGATGATTTTGCTCACGCCCGCGTCGAGGGCGATCTGCAGGATCGCCTCATAGTTTTCCAGATCGATCCCCCCCGTCGGCTCCAGCCAGAAGTCGTGACGGGCGCAGGCTTCCGCCACCGCCTGGTATTCGTCACGGCACTTGAGGCCGCCCATCGGGAAGTACTTAATCGAGCTGCCGCCGAAGTCTTTCAGCAGGGCAATCGCCGTTTCAACCGGCACGATGCCGTCCGGCGCTTTGCTGCTCAGCGGGCCGGTGGAGATTTTCACCATGCCGACGGTACCGGTCGGAGAGACCAGGCCATTGACCACCGATTCATTCTGCCCCAGCAGCGCGCGGCTCGCGGCCACGCCGGTGAAGACCTGATTAACGTGCTGCGGCTGCACCTGACGAGAGATTTCGCTTACCATCGCCGACTGGTTCGGATCGCCCGCGCCCAGCCCCACGGAGAGCGCGTTATCAATCAGCGCCGCGTACTCGCGCATATCCGCGACCGCGCTCGCCACGTCCGGGTAGTTTTTGGAGAGCACGCCCACCAGCACATGACCTTCCGCCGCCTCATAAATGGCGCTGGCGTTGGCCTTTGAGCCGGCCAGCACGTTCAGGCAGACGCGGTCACGGTAAAAATTGGGGGTCAGTTTCATGCGTTTTTCTCCTGTCCTAATACTTCGCTAATGCGGCGGTAGACGATGTTCAGCTGGTCAGCACTTACGCTGCGCACGTCCGCTTCGATAATCCCTTCGTTGGCCTTGTAGCCACGGAAATAGATGGCGTACTCGCCCTGCTTGAGCGCGTTCACCAGATCACCCGTGCCGACGCCTGTGGTAGCTTCGTCGAACTTAATTTCGGTGCGGGCGATATCGCGACCCGCGCTGTCCCAGACCACGCGGGCGGTGACGCCGTTCAGGGTGTTGAGCGCGTCGATAAACGGTGTCATCTTCGCCACCATCTCGGCACCGCTCTCTTTGGTGGCCGTCAGGTAGTGTTCGATGGCGCAGGTCAGGCCGAGGATCCCCTCTTTACCCACCTTCATGGCGCGGCCAATACCCGCCGTCTGGCGCTTCACCCACTCAACGAACTGGGTTTTGCCGATCACCAGGCCGCTGGTTGGCCCCTCGATCGCTTTCGCGCCGCTGTAAATCACCAGATCCGCGCCGGAGCGGTAGTACACGTGCAGATCTTCTTCCGCCGCAGCATCGACGATCAGCGGCAGGGAGTGTTTACGTGCGACGACTGCCGCCTGCTCGACGCTGAGCATGCTTTTCTGCACGCAGTGGTGCGATTTGATGTAGAGGATCGCCGCCGTGCGCGGGGTGATGGCCGCCGCCAGCTGATCGGCGGAACATTCGTTGGCGTAACCCGCTTCCACCAGCTTGCCGCCGCCCAGCGCCACCATGGTGCCGACCGGCGCGCCAAAGTTAACGTTGTGGCCTTTCGGCAGGACGATTTCATTGTTCTCGATTGGCGTGACGTGCAGGTTTTCCAGCAGCCAGTCGCTGTCTTTTACCAGCACCGCCGCCACGGACTGGGCGATGCCCGCCGACGCGCAGGAGACCACCGTCGCGCCTTCCACATCCAGCAGCTTCGCGATGTATTCCCCGGTTTTATTGACCAGATCCTTCATCTCGAAGTAATGATTCATGCCGTCCATCGCCGCCTGCACTACTTCCGGGCGCGGCGTGGAGACGCCCAGCGCCGTCATGCGGCCAGAGGTGTTGATAACCTGCTTTAAATTATACTTCTCATAAATCGAAGGCATGTTCCGTGCTCCCTTGTTCGGTCATATAGCCCTTGCCCGCGCGGATCGCGGCAAGCGGCACCAGAATGTGTTCAGCCTGCAGGCTGTCGTTTTCAGCGTCCGTCAGCACCGTTGGCTGGCGTTTAATCGTGAACAGCGTCAGGTCGGCGTCGAGACCCGGCTGGATGCGACCCTTGCGCGTCAGGCGCAGGCCGTCGGCGGCGTTCGAGGTCACGCAGTCAATCACCTGCGGCAATGACATGCCGATGGCGAGAAACTTCGACATCACGCTTGCCAGCGAGCCAACCGGGCCGTTGATGCGGTTGCGGCAGTAGATATCCGAGCTGATGGTGTGCGGCAGAATGCCCATCGCGATGGCGCGTTTTGCCACCTCAAAGCTGAAGCTCGCCGTGCCGTGCCCGACGTCCAGACGCACGCCGCGCTTAAGGGCGGAGGTGATGGAGGCGCGCAGCTCGCCGGACGGCGTCAGAATGCGGTTTGGCTTGCCGTTGTAGCAGTGGGTAATGATGTCGCCGGAGCTTAACAGCTCGGCGATTTCGTCGAGGTTCGGCGGGTTATTGCCGATGTGCACCATCAGCGGCAGGTCGCCATTCTCTTTCTGGATGGCTTTGGCGCGCTCCAGCGGCGTAATGCCGTTTTCACCGACCACGCTGCTGCTCATGCGCGCCTTCAGGCCGACAATAAAATCCGGGTGGCGCTTCACCGCCTGCTTCACCGCATCGGCGTCAATATTTGCCATGTTGGCCAGCTCGTTCTGGGCAATCAGCCCCACGCGGGAGATATTCAGGAGGGCAAAGACGTCGGTGGAGGCTTTGCGGGTGATGTCGTAAAAATCGTCCACGTCGTCGGCCCCGGTACTGCCCGCGTCCACCACGGTAGTGACGCCGGTGGCAATGCCCACGCTGTCCGGCTCGTCGTGGTAAATCGGTGAGTTCGGGTAGCAGTGAACGTGGGAGTCAATCCAGCCCGCGCTAACGTACACGTCACCGTTAAGCTCAACCGTTTTACGGGCCGGAGCGTCAATTTCGCCCGTCGCGGCGATCTTCCCGTCCTGAATGGCGATATCGGTCAGGGTATCGTCGGCGAGGCGCGCACGGCGCAGGAGTAAATCAAACATGAGGATCTCCTGATAGGGCGGGCGCAGATGCGCCCGCGGGTATTAAAGGGCGACCGGGAACAGCCAGCCCAAAATCATTGCGCCGAGGATGGCGCCACCGGTAATCGGCTTCTGCCAGATGTAGAACAGCAGCGCGCCTACCAGCGAACCGACGCCGATTGGAATGGAGGCGGTCATCGCGCTGAGGATAATCAGCGGCCCGAGGAAGCGGCCGGAGGCGTTACCCGCGCCCATCATCACGTCTGCGCCGTAGGTGGAGTTGCTCTGGTTGATGGTGAACTTACGCGCCAGGATGATGACGTAGCCAATCGCCAGACCAATCACCAGGCCGGTAATCAGCGAGGCAATGAAGTTGGTCACCGGGAACATGATCCCCGCGCCCAGCAGCAGCGCCGGTACGCCGAGGCCCACGCCGGTCTGGATCGCCCCACCGATGTCGAGAATACCCACCAGCGACCCTTCAATAATGCGGGCGAACAGGAAGCTCGCGCCGAACGCCGCCACCGCGCCGTAGACGCCGGTATCGATTCCCGCTTTCAGCATCGCCACGAAGGCCACTTCGTTAAACGCGCCGATGCCGTAGAGGTAGTACATGTGCGTCCCGGCGAAGACGCCGGAGGAGAGCAGGCCAACGAAGATCGGGAACGACCAGTCGGCATACCAAAAACCTTTATTCTGTTCCATTTAGAGGCTCCTGTTATTTACCGCTGAGCGAGTTGTGGATCATGTCGAGCCAGTTCGGCACGGTCAGATGGAAGGATTCGATCATCTTCATGTCGAAGCCGCGGAAGAAGCCGCTCAACACGAACAGCAGCACGATCGCCGCCATCATCACTTTGGTGACGTGGTTCCAGCCGCTCTCCTCAACGCCTTTACCGATCAGGATGCCGAGAACCAGACCCGGTACGGCGTTCCCCATGATCAGCTGCGCCGCGCCGCCGAAGATGGTGGCCCAGAAGCCCGATTTTTTACCCGCGTCGATGGCCGCCAGCCAGAAGATCACCGGCATCACGGTGTTAACCAGCAGGTTCGCGGCAGGCACCAGCACCTTCACGGCGGTGACCTGCAGCGCTGCCGGCACGGAGGAGGCGGTCAGGTTCAGGAAGGTGACGACGAGCATGCCAATCACGCCGCAGGCAATCGCCATTTTGCGGGGATCGTGCAGCGTTTCGCCGACGTTACGGTTTTTGATCATCAGTGCAGCAGCACCCCAGTTCGGGATGATGCGGTGGTCAACGTCCTGTGTGAAGGCACCTGCAGCCACGGAAGAGGCCCAGGCGTTAAAGAAGAAACCTAACCCAAAGGAGAAGTGGGACGCCGGATCCCCTTCACAGGAGTTCAGTTCCCCCAACGTACGAAACGCGCCCATACCCTGAGTGGTAGGCGCATGAAACATGCGTGCAGCCCCGGCTCCGACACCGACGCCAACCAGGCCGCCAATGATGAGCGATTTTATTAATATAATTAAGAACATCAGTCTGCCCTTTTATGAATAATCAGCGTTGCGTGACGAAATCCACCCGGTCAAGATTGATGGCGGTCACGTTGACGGTCACATCCAGCTCCACGCTGTAGGTGCGTCTTTCCCGGCGCAAAAAGAAGAACAGAAACGCTTCTTTACGCACCGCTTCTTGCGCCTGAACAACCTGCACATCCTGTGGCTCAATACGCAGTAAGATATGCGGTGAGGTTTTCATCACCGCGGCCTGAACGTGGTTGAGGGCGTCGGCAAAGGCGCGCGCTTTGGCGTCGCCCTTCCCCTTCACTCTCACCGTGGTTGTGAACTGTTCTTTCATGCTTATGCGCCGTATTTCTTCTGCCACGCCTGCACCAGACGCTCGCCCAGCTCTTCTTTATCCATAAAGCCAAAGCCCAGCACGTTGCAGCCTTCGTTGATGGCGGTCACGCCCTCTTCCACGGAACGCATGCCGTATTTGGCCTTGTAGCCATATTTGGTTTGGGCGGTGATGGCGCCCGCGCCGCCGCTGCCGCAGAAGGAGATGCCGAAGGTGGCGTTTTCCGCTTTCATTACGTCGCCGAGCTTCATGTCCGCCGCCATGCCCGGCACAACCACTGCGCGTCCACCTGCTTTTTCCACACCCGCAGCCACTTTCTGACCTTTACCCAGGCGATCGCCAATCACGACTGTAATCTGTTCCATGTGTTGCTCCTTAAAGGTTGTCTTTCGCGACTTCAAAGTGAACGGAGAGCAGCCAGGCCTCTTCATCAGGAAGGTTGCCAAACTGCGCCACCACTTCACGGGCAAGCTGCATTGAATCTGGTGAAATTTCGTCGAACAGCTCTGCTTCAACCTCCGGCAGCGGCTCGCCGGTCACGGACCGGTGCGCCATTGCGCGAACGTGGGAGGTGAGCATCTGCTCCTGTACCGCATTGGGGATGATGTTGTGCCGGGCCAGCAGGGCATAAACCTGCTGCAGCATGGTGTTCGCGAGCTGTTCTGTTTGCACCGCCTGTTCCCCAACGTCGTTCATTACCGCTCCGTTAATCACTCGTCTTACCCCGTTAATGGCTCTGGAATAAAACTAACGTTGGGCGTGAAGGGTTTGTAGCGAGTTGTTTTCCACTTCGAAGTGGAAAGGCGAGCCGCAGCAGTGATCTGTGCCACATAAATATGGTGAATCTGGATTAACGGCCGCATTTACGTGATGAATATCACGCTATTAAGCGGCACTAAACAGGTAAGCGGAGTGGAAAAGTTTACGAGCAGGCTCGTAGAAATGTGACGTGGATAAGGTTTTCTTATGGGGATTCGCTAGAGTGGCTGCGGGTGCTTGAGACTGACCGTCTCAGGCATGGGACGGAAAGTGGAAAGCCCCGCCTGATAGAAAATCAGGGCGGGGGCTCGAAACGACACGTCACGACCGTGGAGTTCGCTACCTCGCCCGCTTTAAAGCAAGGAGGCATCCATGAAACGCCAATCCCCAATTATCCGGGTTTCGATGATTGTTGCTTTGACAATAATCATCTTAACGCTGGTGACGAGGAAAACACTGTGCGAGATCCGTTTTCGAAACGGCTCGCTTGAAGTGACAGCGCGGATGGATTGTCGCTCCGGCCAGTAGGGAGCAAGGATGCGGGGGCGCTTAGTGCGCCTCCGCATACGGAGGAAAGACGTACAGCTCAGGCACCCAATTAACGGTATTTCTTGTGATACGTGTTGCGCGTCGCCACAAACTGGTCGGCCGCCGCCTGGGCTTCCTTCACTTTGCCTTCGTTAGCCAGCTTCAGCGCGCCGTCGATCTGACCGACCAGCACGTCAAAGCCGTGGCGATAGTCTTTCATCTCTGCGCTGTCTGCCGCTTTGCTTTCCAGCTTTGGCGGCGTCGCTTTTTGCGCGTCCAGCGCCGCTTCACGCATTTTGGTCAGTGCGCCTTTCATTTCCGCCGCATTGTCCGTTTTCTGCACTACCTTCAGGTTTTGACTGAGGATGTCCATGTTGTCTTCGAGATCGGCAGCAAACGCAGAAGAGCCAAGAACCAGCGTTGAAGCCGCGACGATCGCTAACAGGTGTTTACGCATTGCTCACTTCCTTTTTTATTATTAAAACGCTTTTCGGGTATTACTGGCCGGCGATTTTCATTTCCGGCAGTAATACAGAACCACACTGTATATTGCTACGTGTTTCAATATCGTTACCGACCGTAACGATATTGCGCCACATGTCCTTCAGGTTTCCGGCGATGGTAATTTCGCTCACCGGATACTGAATTTCGCCGTTTTCGACCCAGAAGCCTGCCGCACCGCGAGAATAGTCGCCGGTGATGCCGCTTACGCCCTGGCCCATCAGCTCGGTGACCACCAGACCGGTGCCCATCTCCTTCAGCATCTGCTCGAAGTTCAGGCCCTGCCCGGCAATGCGCCAGTTGTGGATCCCGCCCGCGTGCCCGGTGCTTTTCAGCCCCAGCTTGCGTGCGGAGTAGTTGGTCAGCAGCCACTGGGTCAGAATGCCGTCTTTAACAATATCCCGACGTTCCGTGCGCACGCCTTCGCTGTCGAATGGCGTGGAGGCCAGCCCTTTCAGCAGGTGCGGATGTTCTTCGATAGTCAGCCACTCCGGCAGGATCTGCTTGCCCAGCGAGTCGAGCAGGAAGGTCGATTTACGGTACACCGAGCCGCCCGCGATAGCGCCCACCAGATGACCAAACAGGCCGGTCGCCACTTCATTGGCAAAAATGACCGGGGCCTTCATGGTGGAAAGCTTACGCGGCGACAGGCGAGACAGCGTGCGTTCGGCACACTCTTTGCCCACCCATTCAGGAGACTGCAAATCCCCCAGCGCGCGGCCAATGGTGTAGGCGTAGTCACGCTCCATGTCACCGTTCTCTTCGGCAATTACGCAGCTTGAAAGCGAGTGACGGGTGGAGCAGTAGCCCTGCAGCATGCCGTGGCTGTTGCCGAAAACTTTGATGCCGTAGTGGCTGTTGAAGCTGCCGCCTTCGGTATTCGTGATGCGCTTGTCAGCCTGCAAAGACGCCTGCTCGGCGCGCGCGGCCAGCTCAATCGCTTCATCCGGCGTGACTTCAGCCGGGTGGAACAGATCGAGATCCGGCGCGTCAAACGCCAGCAGATCTTTATCCGCCACGCCTGCGTAAGGATCCGGAGAGGTGTAACGGGCGATATCCAGCGCCGCCTGCACCGTGCGGGCGATGGCATCCGGGCTGAGATCGGTGGACGACGCGCTGCCTTTGCGGTTCTGGTGATACACCGTGATCCCAAGCGCGCCATCGCTGTTAAATTCTACATTCTCCACTTCGCCATAGCGGGTGCTCACGCTAATGCCAGTGGTTTTGCTGACCGCCACTTCGGCGCCATCTGATTTACCTGAAGCGAGCGTCAGCGCGGTGGAGACGGCTTCTTCCAGAATCTTACGCTGCGCTTCAACTTGTGAGGTTACTTTCATCGCAAATGCCATACTGTAAGAGAGAGTTAAGTGAAGTCTAACAGAGAACCGTTTTTCAGTGCGCGTCTTAACTGGTAACATTAGCCTCTTTTTTTAAGGAGCCTGACATGACTAAGCAGCCCGAAGACTGGCTCGACGACGTTCCCGGTGATGACATCGAAGACGAAGATGATGAGATCATCTGGGTCAGTAAAAGTGAAATTAAACGTGACGCCGAAGAGTTAAAACAGCTTGGCGCAGAAATGGTAGAACTGGGTAAAAACGCGCTGGATAAGATCCCGCTCGACCAGGATCTGCGTGATGCCATTGAACTGGCACAGAAAATCAAGAAAGAAGGCCGTCGTCGCCAGCTTCAGCTTATCGGTAAAATGCTGCGTCAGCGCGACGTGGATCCGATCCGTCAGGCGCTGGACAAGCTGAAAAACCGCCACAACCAGCAGGTTGCGCTGTTCCATAAGCTGGAGCAGATCCGCGATCGTCTGATTGAACAGGGTGATGATGCGGTACCGGAAGTGCTGAACCTGTGGCCGGATGCCGACCGCCAGCAGCTGCGTTCTTTGATCCGCAACGCGAAGAAAGAGAAAGAGGGGAATAAGCCGCCGAAATCCGCGCGTCTGATTTTCCAGTATCTGCGCGAGCTGTCTGAAAACGCAGAGTAAGCCCCTCACCCCAAAGGGGAGAGGGAGAAGAGATAATGTAGGCCCGGTAAGCGCTAGCGCCACCGGGCTTTTTTTACTCTGCGGCCGCGGCTTTCTTCGCCAGACCGTCCAGCAGCTTCTGATGGATCCCACCGAACCCGCCGTTGCTCATCACCAGAATGTGGTCGCCAGGCTGTGCGGCTTTCACCACCATATCCGCTAAGACATCCACGTCCGCGCTCCAGTGCGCAGGCTGAATGCAGGCGTCGGCCACTTCAGCCACCTGCCACGGAATATGCTGCGGCTGCAGCAGGAAGACTTCGTCGGCACGTCCCAGGGACGGCGCGAGGTCGTCTTTGCAGATGCCCATTTTCATGGTGTTCGAGCGCGGTTCCAGCACCGCCAGAATGCGCGCGGTGCCGCCAACCTTGCCACGCAGGGCGGCAAGCGTCGCCAGAATGGCCGTTGGGTGGTGCGCGAAATCGTCATACACCGTCACGCCGTTCGCTTCGCCGCGCAGCTCCAGGCGGCGGCGGGCGTTGATAAACGTCCCCAGCGCATTGGCCGCATCCGCAGGCAGCACGCCCACGTGGCGCGCCGCGGCGATCGCCATCAGGCCGTTGTGCATGTTGTGCTCGCCCACCAGGCCCCACTTCACCTCGCCCACTTTCTCACCGTCGAGCAGTACTTCCCACTCGGAGGCATCCGCGTTGAGTTTTTTCGCCTGCCAGTGGCCCTGCTCGCCCACCAGCTCCTGCTCGCTCCAGCAGCCCATCGCCAGGGTCTGCTTCAGGTTGATGTCGTTCTCCGGCAGGATAATGCGGCCCTGGCCCGGAACAATGCGCACCAGGTGGTGGAACTGTTTCTGAATGGCTTTCAGGTCGTCAAAGATATCCGCGTGGTCAAACTCAAGGTTGTTGAGGATCAGCGTGCGCGGGCAGTAGTGCACGAATTTGGAACGCTTGTCGAAGAATGCGCAGTCGTATTCATCCGCTTCAATCACAAAGAACGGGCTGTCGCCGAGACGCGCAGAGACGTCGAAATTACCCGGCACGCCGCCGATCACGAAGCCCGGCTTGTAGCCGCAGGCTTCGAGGATCCAGGTCGCCATGCCGGCGGTGGTGGTTTTGCCGTGGGTACCGGCTACGGCAACCACCCAGCGGTCGCGCAGCACGAAATCATGCAGCCACTGCGGGCCGGACATGAACGGAATATTGCGTTCCAGCACCGCTTCAACGCACGGGTTACCGCGGGTCATGGCGTTGCCAATGATGACCAGATCCGGCTCGGGATCCAGCTGGCTGGCATCGTAGCCCTGAATTAAAGAGATGCCCTGTTTCTCCAGAAGCGTGCTCATCGGCGGATACACATTGGCGTCCGAACCTGTCACTTCATGGCCCAGCGAGCGCGCCAGCATTGCCAGTCCGCCCATGAAAGTGCCACAAATCCCCAATATATGAATGCGCATACGTCACTATCCTTCTTTAATGTGGCGCACATTTTACTCACATGTTAGCGGCTGTGAAACGCATTTCAGGTAAATCCGTATGTTGCTGGCGCGATTCACCTCTGCGCTACTATTTGAATATTTGTTAAGATTGTTGGGCTTTAGTCGTTTTAGTGAACATACAATCGCTCTACTCACAAAGATGCAGGGAAAGTGTTATGAAAACGTTAGGTGAATTTATTGTCGAAAAGCAGCACGAGTTCTCTCATGCTACGGGTGAACTCACTGCTTTGCTGTCGGCAATAAAGCTGGGCGCTAAGATCATCCACCGTGATATCAACAAGGCCGGTCTGGTCGATATCCTGGGTGCCAGCGGTGCCGAGAACGTTCAGGGCGAGGTTCAGCAGAAACTCGATCTGTTCGCAAATGAAAAACTGAAAGCTGCACTGCGCGCGCGCGACATCGTTGCGGGTATCGCCTCCGAAGAAGAAGATGAAATTGTTGTTTTCGAAGGGTGTGAACACGCGAAATACGTCGTACTGATGGATCCGCTCGACGGCTCCTCCAACATCGACGTTAACGTTTCTGTCGGTACCATTTTCTCCATCTACCGCCGCGTCACGCCTGTTGGTACGCCGGTAACCGAAGAAGATTTCCTGCAGCCGGGCAGTAACCAGGTTGCGGCCGGTTACGTCGTTTATGGCTCGTCCACCATGCTGGTCTACACCACCGGATGCGGGGTTCACGCCTTTACCTACGATCCGTCGCTGGGCGTCTTCTGCCTGTGCCAGGAGCGTATGCGCTTCCCGGAGAAAGGCAGCACTTACTCCATCAACGAAGGCAACTACATCAAGTTCCCGAACGGCGTGAAGAAGTACATCAAATTCTGCCAGGAAGAAGATAAAGCGACCCAGCGCCCTTACACGTCCCGCTACATTGGCTCTCTGGTCGCGGATTTCCACCGTAACCTGCTGAAGGGCGGTATCTACCTCTACCCAAGCACCGCCAGCCACCCGGACGGGAAGCTGCGCCTGCTGTACGAATGCAACCCGATGGCGTTCCTGGCCGAACAGGCGGGCGGCAAGGCGAGCGACGGTAAACAGCGTATTCTGGACATCGTGCCGGAAAGCCTTCACCAGCGCCGTTCGTTCTTCGTTGGCAACAACCATATGGTTGAAGACGTTGAACGTTTTATCCGTGAGTACCCGGACGCGTAATATCTCTCCCGGGGAGCCAGTCTGGCTCCCCAACACATTTATATATTTTACCGTATAAGTGTTTATAAAAATCACGCTTTAATCTTCACCCCTGCTCCTGCATTATTTCCATAACAGTTTGACATTTATTTCCTGGAGCAGAATTGCAATGAAAAATTATTCCCGGGCTAATACCGGCATTGATTTAAATCTTATCCCTGTATTTATTGAAGTCGTCCGCTGCGGCAGTATGGCAAAAGCCTCTTTGCGCCTGGAGATGTCCCGTCCTGCGGTGAGCCTGGCGTTGAAGCGTTTTAATCAACTGTTTGATGAGCCGTTATTTTTTCGCAAAGGTTTATATCTCGAGCCGACTGAAAAAGCGTTAGCGTTAACCAACTCGCTGGAATTATTAATGGGTGATATTCACGATAATATTGCGGCGGTAAATTCCGCGAGAAATAAAGCCCCGGCACAGAACGCACCGGGGCTGGGAAATATTATGCCGCAGTCTGAGCCGTCACTTTGAATGATGACATGGCTTCCATCAGCTGACGCGACTGCTCCTCAAGGGAGCGGGTCGCGGCGGAGGATTGCTGCACCAGCGCCGCATTCTGCTGCGCGGTTTCATCCATCTGGTTCACCGCAATATTCACCTGCTCGATGCCGCGGCTCTGCTCCTGAGACGCGGTGGCAATTTCGCGCATCAGTTTGGTCATCCGCAGCACTTCGGTGGCAATCTCATCCATCGTTTCACCCGCCTGCTGGGCCAGCTCGCTGCCCTCGTTAACGTGGGCCTGCGAATCGCCGATCAGAGAGCGGATCTCTTTCGCCGCGTCGGCGCTGCGGCTGGCAAGGTTGCGGACTTCACCCGCGACCACGGCAAACCCGCGCCCCTGCTCGCCCGCGCGCGCCGCTTCCACGGAGGCGTTAAGCGCCAGAATGTTGGTCTGGAAGGCAATACCGTCAATCACGCTCAGGATGTCGGCGATGCGCGCCGAACTGCCGGAGATATCGCGCATTTTTTCAATCACGTAGCAGACCATTTCGCTGCCGTGATCGGCGGTGTCGGAAACAGACTTCGCCAGCTGGTGCGCCTGCTCGGCGTTGTCGGCGTTAAGCTTCACCGTGGCGGTGATCTGCTCCATGCTGGCGGCGGTCTGCTCCAGCGACGTGGCGGTGGATTCGGTGCGCTCGGCAAGATCCCGGTTCCCCGCCGTCAGCTCGCGGCTGCCGGTATCAATTTGCGAGCTGGCATCGCGAACCCGCAGAACCGAGCTCATCAGCGACTTACGCATCTCCTCTATCGCCGCGTTGAGGCGGTTAAACTCCTGGCTCGCCGGGGCATTCAGCGTGTGGGTTAAATCGCCCGCTGCCACGTTCTCCAGCTGAGCAATCGACGCCGAGAGCGGCTTGAGCAGCATATGGCGCAGCGCCAGCCAGGCGAGCACGATAATGCCCGCCGTCAGCAGCGCGGCGACAATAATCAGGATCAGCACGCGGCTTTTACTCGCCTGCACGGCGCTCACTTCCGCCTGACCTCGCGCTTCGCTCCATTTCTGAAACGCCTGCATGTCGTTATCGAACTGCTTCGCCACCGGAATCAGCGTGTTCTCCAGCAGATCGTAATAGCTGTCTGCACTCTGGTCATTCAGGGTTTTCAGCATCGGGCCGATCCCCTGCTGGTTATACGTCGCCAGGCTGGCCGCGACTTTGTCGAGGAGCTGCTGCCCCTGTTCGTCAGCCACGCCGCCGTCAATCACGCCTTTTAACGTTTTCCGGGCCAGGGCGACTTCCTGATTGATGTTTTTTACCGCTTTGGCCGCATCGTCCAGCATGCCGATTTCCATCATGCGGACGGCCTGACCCGCCTCATTGCGTGCGCGCAGGATCAGCGTATAGCCGGTGTTCAGCTGCACCATCTGCTCACCCTGAAGGTGATTAATGCGCTGCAGTGAGGAAGAACTCTGTGTGAGGGCATAAATGCCGATGCCGCTGACAATCAGCAGCAGAAGGGTCATAACGGCCAGTAAAGAGAGCAAGCCGGTACGAATCGATAGCGTTTTAAGCATGATATTATTTCCGGTAGCGAGATATTTCTGGGCATAAAAGAAGAGTATCGGCCGCTACCGGAAAATGTTTAGACTTTAAGCAAATTCAGGGTGTTATCGCTCTGTTACCGATGTGTTTACGCGGGTAACAGGCGAGCTTTGACGGTTCTCCCAGAGCACCGTCAGCCCCCGCTGCAGGGCAATAAAAATAAACAGCAGAATGCCAATGGCGATCTTCGTCCACCACGAGCTGAGCGTGCCGTCAAAGTTGATATAGGTTTGTATCAGCCCCTGAATCGCCACGCCGAACAGCGTTCCCAGCACCGTCCCTACCCCGCCGCTGAGCAGCGTGCCGCCGATAACCACCGAGGCAATCGCATCCAGTTCCACGCCGACGCCTGCAAGGGCATAGCCCGCCTGGGTATACACCGAGAAGACAATACCCGCCAGCGTTGCCAGGCCGGTCGAAAGCATATAGATGCGGATGGTGGTGCTGCGGGTTGAGATCCCCATCAGGTTGGCCGACGTGGCGTTGCCGCCAATGGCATATACCTGATTGCCGAACCGGGTGCGGTGGGCGAGGAAAATGCCAATCACCACCACGCCCAGCATCAGCAGCCCCATCGCGCTCAGGCGACCGCCGCCGGGAATTTTCCACGCCAGGCTGGAGAGCGTGTCATACACCGGATGGTTAATCGGAATCGACTCCTCAGAAACCAGATAACTTACGCCGCGCAGGAAAAACATCCCGGCCAGCGTGATGATAAAGGCCGGAATTTTCAGCGCGTCGATCAGAAGCCCCATAAAGGCGCCAAACGCGCACCCCATCACCAGCACCAGCGGAAACGCCACCAGCGGCGAGATGCCCCAAAAGCCGATCGCCTTCGCAAGGAATACCCCCGTGAACGCGATCACCGAGCCAACTGAGAGATCGATCCCGCCGGAGAGGATCACAAAGGTCATGCCGACGGCGATAATGCCTAAAAAGGCGTTGTCCGTCAGAATGTTGCAGATCACGCGCGTTGAGGCAAAACCGGGGAACTGCGTGAGGCAGTAGAGATACCCCAGCACAAACACGCCCAGCGTGATCATTAACGGTAAATTACGTTTTATCATGGCCACGGATCCCCTTAATGATGCTGACAAAGCGCGGCGACTGGACGATCAGCACGCAGAGTACAACTACCGCTTTTACCACCTGGTTGAGTTCCGGCTGGAATCCCGACAGCAGGATCCCGGTGTTCATGCCCTGAATGATCAGCGCGCCGATCACCGAGAGCAGCAGGTTAAAGCGCCCGCCCATCAGCGACCCGCCGCCGATCACCACCGCGAGGATCGCATCCAGCTCCAGCCAGAGCCCGGCGTTATTGGCATCGGCCCCGCGAATATCGGCGGCGACGATGACACCGGCAATGGCGGCGCAGAAGCCGCTCAGCACGTAGGTCAGCATCACCATCAGGCGGGTGTTGACCCCGGCGTTGCGCGCGGCGCGAATGTTGATCCCCACCGCCTCAATAAACATGCCGAGTGCCGTTTTGCGGGTGAAGAGCCAAAAGACAATAAGCGTGACCAGGGCAATAATCACTGGCGTCGGGAAGAACAGAAGGTTGCCGCTGCCAAGCCATGCCAGGCTCGGAGAGTTGAAGGTAACAATCTGCCCCGAGGTGATCAGCTGTGCGACCCCGCGCCCGGCCACCATCAGGATCAGCGTAGCGACAAAGGGCTGAATTTTCAGCACCGCCACCAGAATGCCGTTCCATAGTCCGGCCAGCACGCCGGTGCCTAAGGCCGCCAGCAGTACCACCGGCAGGCTGTGACCGGCCACGGTCATTGAGGCTGCCGTGGCCCCGGCGATAGCCATCACCGCGCCGACGGAGAGATCTATTCCGCCGGTGGCGATCACCAGCGTCATCCCAATCGCCAGCAGCGCCACGGGCGCGGCGCGGTTTAAAATATCGATCGGGCTGCCAAACAGGCGGCCATCCTGAACAATAATCTGGAAGAAATGCGGTGCGACAAGGCTATCTACCAGCAGCACCACCAGCAGCGCTGCAATTTGCGGCGTGCCGGTTGGCCAGCTAAAGCGGCGCTTTGACTCACCGGTTTGCGAAAGCGAACGGGACATCACGATTCACTCCTTACGCCGCGATGGCATTCATGATTGCCGGAACGGACAGTTTATCCAGCGGGATCTCTGCCACCTGTTTGCGATCGCGCATGATGATGACGCGATCGGCATAGCCCACCAGCTCCTCCAGCTCGGATGAGATAACCAGCAGGGCCAGCCCGTCCGCACAGAGCGTTTCGATAAGCCGGATAATTTCGGCGTGCGCGCCCACGTCGATACCGCGCGTCGGCTCGTCAAGGATCAGGAACTGCGGTTTGGTCAGCAGCCAGCGGGAGAGCAGCACCTTCTGCTGGTTACCGCCGGAGAGAAATTCAATCGGCTGTTCCGCGCTCGGGGTGCGGATGCCGAGCTGGCGGATAAAGCGCTCGGCGATGGCGTTTTGCTCTTTACGAGGGATCGGGCGTAGCCAGCCGCGCTGGGCCTGCAGGGCCAGGATGATATTTTCCCGCACCGAGGCGGCGGCAATGATGCCGTCCGTTTTCCGGTCTTCCGGGCAGAAGCCAACGCCCAGACAGGAGGCCTGATGCGGCGATCGCAGGGTTTGCGGTTTGCCCTTGATCAGCGCGGTGCCGCTGTCGGCAGGCTTGATCCCGAAGATCACCTCGGCGGTTTCGGTTCGGCCCGAGCCCAGCAGGCCCGCCAGCCCGACAATTTCGCCGGGACGCACCTCAAGGTTAAACGGCGATATCACGCCTTTCTTGCCGTAATCGCTGAACGCGGCAACCGGTTTTTCGCTCAGCAACGTGCGGCCCGCACGCTGGAGCGCGTTGGTTTCCAGTTCGCGGCCCAGCATCATTTTCACCAGCTCGATCTGCGGCAGCTCGCGGGTTTCGCGGCAGCCGACAAAGCTGCCGTTGCGCAGCACCGTAATGCGGTCGCTCACCTCATACACCTGATCGAGGAAGTGCGTGACGAAGATCAGGCTCACGCCCTGATCGCGCAGCTGGCGCATCAGGGTGAAGAGCATCTCCACTTCCTGGGTATCGAGGCTGGCGGTGGGTTCATCGAGGATCAGCACCTTCGCAGAGAGATCGATCGCGCGACAGATGGCGACGATCTGCTGCATCGCCACGGAAAAGCGGTTCAGCGGCTCGCGAACGTCGAGGGAGAAGCCGTAGGACTCCATCAGCTTCGTGGCGCGCGCCTCCATCTCTTTGCGGCGCAGCAGGCCAAAGCGGCGTGGCTCGCGGCCAATAAACAGGTTGTCCGCCACCGACATATTCGGCAGCAGGTTCACTTCCTGGTAAACCGTCCCGATCCCCAGCTGCTGGGCGTGGGCGGTATTTTTTGGCGAAATGGCGTTGCCTTCCAGCCAGATGGTGCCGCGATCGGCGTGATAAACGCCGGTCAGCGATTTAATCAGCGTCGATTTTCCCGCGCCGTTCTCGCCCAGCAGCGCCATGATCTCACCGCGCCGCAGGCTGAAATCAACGCTATCCAGCGCCTTCACGCCGGGGAAGAATTTACTCAAGCCCTCTGTGCGGAGGATTTCCTGGTGTTGTTCAGTTTTCATATTCATGTCCCCGGCACGTTCCCGTAGGCCGGGTAAGCGCAGCGCCACCCGGCAATTTCACTGGATCAGTAGCCCATATTTTTCTTCTTCTCTAACTCTTCTTTCGCTGTATCAGGCAGGTAGAGCGTGGACTTGGTGACGGTCACCTTCTCAGGCATCGTGCCGTCTTTCTTGAATTTCTCCAGCGCGTCGAATGCCGGGCCCGCCATGTTCGGCGTCAGCTCGACGCTGGCATTGGCTTCACCGTCGATCATCGCTTTGTAGATGTCCGGCACGCCGTCGATAGAGCCGGTGAGGATATCTTTGCCCGGCTTCAGGCCCGCTTCTTTAATCGCCTGAATCGCCCCGATCGCCATGTCATCGTTGTGGGCGTAAACCATGCAGATATTCTTGCCGTTGTTTTCAGCCTTGATAAAGCTCTCCATAACCTCTTTACCCTTACTGCGGGTAAAGTCGCCGGACTGGGAGCGGATAATCTTGATGTTTGGCGCTTTGGCAATAGCCTCAGCAAACCCTTTCTTACGGTCGATGGCCACGCTCGCGCCGACGGTGCCCTGCAGTTCAACGACGTTACACGGCTTGCCGTCGACCTGTTTAATCAGCCAGTCGCCAATTAACTGCCCTTCAAGCACGTTATTCGCGGTGACGGTGGTCATATAGAGAGATTTGTCTTTAACATCGATGGAACGGTCGAGCAGGAAGACCGGAATTTCAGCGTCTTTCGCTTCCTTCAGAACCGGTTCCCAGCCGGTCGCCACCACTGGCGCAATAAAGATGGCATCCACGCCCTGGGCGATAAACGAGCGCACGGCTTTGATCTGGTTTTCCTGCTTTTGCTGACCATCGGCGATTTTCAGGGTGATGCCGCGTTTCTGAGCCTCGCTTTTCGCAACGTTGGTTTCCGCCGCACGCCAGCCGGATTCAGAGCCAACTTGCGAAAAACCTACGGTTAAGGGAGCGGCCATCGCCATAGACGACATGGCTGCCGAAACTGCTGTGACAAGAAGTAAGCGCTTCCACATATGAGCGTCCTCGTAGGGGTGTTTATTGTTGGTTAAAAGATGTTCTGCGAAATGACTATAGCCAATGAAATATGTAACGAATTGCGTTACATCACACTTCAGGAAAGTGAATAAAATGTTAATCACAAGTTTGTAATCGCTTTCATTTCACCATTAAAAATGCGGCTGAGTTTATGGATTTTCCTGTCATGGAAACGGTCTGAAAAGTGGGGCTTGCGGGGAGAGAAAGCGAAAAGAGGCGGAGACATTCAGCGTGAGTTGGCTATAATACCTGCCACTTGTTTACCATCCATTTTAAAGGACACCGACATGAGCTTACTCAACGTCCCAGCGGGTAAAGAACTGCCAGAAGATATCTACGTTGTTATTGAAATCCCGGCCAACGCAGATCCAATCAAATACGAAATCGACAAAGACACCGGTGCGCTGTTCGTTGACCGTTTCATGTCTACCGCCATGTTCTATCCGTGCAACTACGGCTACATCAACCACACCCTGTCTCTGGACGGTGACCCGGTTGACGTGCTGGTTCCAACGCCATACCCACTGCAGCCAGGCTCTGTCATTCGCTGCCGTCCTGTTGGCGTGCTGAAGATGACTGACGAAGCGGGTGAAGATGCGAAGCTGGTTGCGGTACCGCACACCAAGCTGAGCAAAGAGTACGATCACATTAAAGATGTGAATGACCTGCCAGAGCTGCTGAAAGCGCAGATCGCCCACTTCTTCGAGCACTACAAAGACCTCGAAAAAGGTAAATGGGTTAAGGTTGACGGCTGGGACAACGCAGAAGCGGCGAAAGCAGAAATCATCGCCTCTTTCGAACGCGCTGCTAAGAAGTAATTCTTACTGTCGATTGATGAAAGCCCCGCATACTGGGGCTTTTTTTATCTTTGTTAAAAGCAGCATACATTAGCTTTTAAGATAAATCCCATTCCCTTTGGCTTTCATGTTAATACAACAAAGACACCCTCTCATTTATGGTGGGAGTGGTTGAATAGGCTGTCAATTAATCACATACTGTCATAATGAGCATTAATCCCCATTGATTACAGGATTCATATGTCATCCATTAACATTGATGTTGCCCGCCCAACTGGAATTTACTTTATTATTGAAAGGCTATATTCCCGCGATGGACTTATGCCTTCCGTTGGGGAAATCAGCCCCTCTTTGACACAGGTACACCGCACTGTCATTCAGCTAAAACGCAAGCAAGATATGTTTATGGATGGTGTTAAGGTTACCCCAAAAGATATTACACTTTGGCAACAGATAAAATATCTTACGGGCTCGAAAGTAACGACCAAAGATACAGATACGTTAGTGTATACGACTGATTTTATCGGCTCTCTTGTAGCCACTACACCTTTAGGCAATATTGAGCATGAAAATATTCCTCGCTTCCTCACGACAGAGTCTATTCACTCCCTTCCTCAGGCGGTGAGCTATGGGCGTGATCCCATCCCACAGGTCCTTCTTTATGGTCGTAAGGATATTGTCTTCTTTATGGACAATGGTGGTAAAGGAACGCCAACCGCTATTGCAAAATATAATCACAACAATCGTGATCTTGCCATAATCAAAGATCAGCTGGAGGCCAGTAAAACGATGAAGGAACTGCTTTCTAAGGGAGCAAAATTATGAGTAAGAAAATCCATATCGTAAGTCTACTCGTCATTATTATTGCCTCCTTTATCTTTGGCAGAAGTACGTATACTCAATATCTGGCATGGTATTATGGAAGCGATAATTTAATATTCAGCGAAATAAACAGCTCCTTACTATCCAGTTTATTTAACGGGCTTTACTTCGCTCTTTCAGCAAGTATTATTTATACGTTACTCACTCTATTAAAAAGAATTCCAGCGAATATTGTCACTTCTTGTCTGCTTCAGTTCTGTATTAACATCGGGCTATATACGCTTTTTGTTGCAGTAGATAGAGGATATAGTAAATTACATACTTTAAGCTCGGGTGCTACTGATATCACCCACAGCTATTTTTTAGGAGCGTTGCTGACGAGCACGCTTCTGACCGTCGCGATCGTGAGCGTTATACATGCTAAGTTTCTTTCTTCAAAGCATAAAGATGGGCTACATAAAGGCGTTTGACTGTTACGGCAAAGACAGCAAATGGCAGTATCTCTGCATCCTGACATTCCAACTTGCCTGGTTTTTGTTTTACTTATGGATCCCTTATCGAAGCGATTATGCGATTTTGCTGTTTTTACTGTTTTTCCTGCCCGTCATATCAAGCAATACGCGATGCATAAACTACTATGGCCGTTCACGCGCCTTGTGTTTTTTATGGCTTATTGCCCCATACATCATGCTGTTCGTTCCTCTTTTTTTAACCCGACGCAGGGATACAGAAAAGAATTGAAACTGAAAAAAACAACGCCACCTCACGGTGGCGTTGTCGTTTTTCAGTACTGGTCTCTGTCTAACCAGTTACCGCTTACAATCCGCGTTAACCCGTCGACCGGACGCTGGTAGACATACATCCACGCGCTTCCGTACGGTGTCTGGATCAACTGGCGAGCGTATTCACCGCCCCTGGTGCGCAAGGCATCAAGTTCGGCAAGTGTAGCATTATCAATACGATAAACTTCACCCTGTACTGTTCCTTCGCCGGGAACCGCGCCTGGATAGTGGCCCAGGCTGTACAACTGGTAGTTCTCGATATTGTAATTCCCCAGTAGCTGGGCATTGGTCATCCAGTGACTGTTGCCTTGCCTGGTTCGTAAACTGCCGTAGACAAATATTCGCATTGCTAAAACTCAAACTGATAGAGCAGATCAAGTGCCTGGTCTACGCCGGACACTGCTTCCAGATATAGCTTAGGCATCAGGCGATAGCGTAACGTGAGTGTTGCCAGTGAGTCAAAGATCCCCACACCATATTTTACCTGCAGACCCGGCAGTACATAGCCGCTGACCACCACCTGCGAGGAGTCACCCACGCCCTGGGTGTCCAGCGCCAGATTGCTTACGCCGAACGTCTCGCCGATTTTACCCACAACCTGCCCACTTTGTGCAACCCCCAGACCGACCAACATTGAGGTCATCGCCGCACTGTCGCTTTGTCCGCTGTCCAGACCTTGTCCGCGCAGCAGATAAGAGAGGGCTTCCTGCTGCGACATCGCCGGGTCGGAGAAGATCTCCGCCTTCGGTTCGTCGGCAGAGCCGGTGACGCGTACGCCAGCAATGACGTCGTTTTCCGTCGCTTCCGGGTTACGAATCGCTTCGATGTTCAACAATGGTTGATCCGGTGGGCCGGAGAACAGCAGCTCGCCTTTACGGACAATCAGATCCTGACCATAGGCATGAAAACGCCCTTCAGGAATATTGATCTGCCCATTGAGGCCAAGCCCTTGTTTATCCTGCGCCACTTTCAGGTCGCCCGTGAGCCTCGCCTTCAGCCCAAACGCATCCAACCGCACGTTATTTCCCACGTGCACGATAAGGTTACTATTAATCGGTATACCAGCGCTCTTCTCTTCGGCAGGTTTCAGATTTTCATTGAGCATAACTTCATCACTGGAGACGCCGACCGCGCTTTCCGGCACCTCGTGAACCACGATGCGCGCCCACGGCACGTCCACGCGGCCATCCAGGGTGAAGAGGCTTGGCGTCGCCTCAAAGACCACGTCCGGCGAGACGTCCAGGCGCACCATTGGCGGTACGGTGATGCGCACCTTACTGCCTTTCGCGGCAATACGGGCGCGCCAGTTGTCGAGCTGGCTCCAGTCCGCGTCGCCGCTCAGGTTGATTTGCCCCTGCTGAGTTAATACCGAGCCGTTCAGCGTCGAGCTCATGCCGTTGAAGTTCATCGCAATCTGGCTGGGCTGCATATCGAATGGCATAAAGTTACCGTCGATATCCACACCGCTGAGCCGCAGTTGGCCGAACAGCTGAGGGCTTTGCGCGTTGCCCGCCAGGCGCAGGTTGGCATTCACCATGCCCTCGGCTTTTTCCCCGCGGGCGAAGATCGGGTTGACCATCGCCAGGTTGAAGTTACGAATATTGACGTTGCCGCCCAGATTGCGCCGCCCCTGCGGATCGGTAATCTGTATCTGCCCATCCATCTGGCCGTTGTTGGTCAGACGGATAAGCCACCCCAGCTCCGCACGGTTGTTATGCAGGTCTGCACTCACATTCAGGGTGTCGAAGGCCACCGGCAGCGTCGCATCGTTCACCTCCTGCGTTACCTTCACGTTGCGCCCGGAAAGCGTGACGCTGCCCTGCGGCAGCCCCTCTTTGGTGGTGTCCCAGGCGACATCGGCTTTCCCGCTGAAGACGCCGCTGGCCTGCGTGGTGTCCGGCATAAACGGTTTCAGCATCGCCAGATCGAAGCGGTTCAGGTTGATCTGCGCGCGCCCTTCCGCCCCCGCATCAATGGTCTGCGGCACGCACAGCTCCGCGTTCGGGTTGGTCCAGCAGTGAGGCCCGATGCTGATCTTCTGCTCGGCGTTGCGGTAGTCCAGCGCAATGGAGCGCGACAGCGCCAGCGGCCCCACCGGGGTGTTGAAGCGGGTGTTGTCCAGCGTTCCTTTCCAGCGCGTTTCCTTCCGGTCGAAGCTGCCGGTCAGGTGAAGCTGGCCGGAGACGGGCTCGCCCTGCACGCGCAGCTGGAGGTCGTGCTGCTTCTCGTTCCCTTTGGCGTCCAGAGTCACCAGGCTAATGTTCACGTCCGGCTGGGAAATGCGCTCCACGCGCAGGTTCAGTTTGCCGCCGATCTGATCGGTGGATTTCACATCCCCTTCCACGCGGACGCGGGCAACGCTCAGCTCCTGCCAGCGCAGATTGTTGGCGGTGATATCTGCCAGCAGCTGCGGCGCGTCCACGGTGCCGCGCACTTTCAGGAGTCCTTTCGCCGTACCGCCCAGACCCGGCAGGGCGTTATCCAGATTCGGCGCGTCGATGGTGGCGTCAAGATTGAGATCTTTTACCCCCAGCTCGCCTTTGATATCCGCCGTGTTGCGGCCCAGCGCCACGTGCAGCCCCGGGATAATCCACTGCAGGTAGCTGTTGCCCTTCACCGAGCCTTCAACGTTCACCTTGTTCTGCTTCACGTTCCCGGTGAGCTTGATTTCCGGCACGTCCATCTGCCACGTGCCGCCGTAGAGGCTGCCGCGGGTTTTGATCAGCCCGTCCAGCTTCGACGGCCAGTCCGGCACCTCTTTGGCGGTGTTAATTCCCGTCAGCTTCAGCTCGCCGCGCCAGCTGATCGCCTGCTGCCAGTCGAGCAGCGCGGTCAGTTCCGTTTTGCCTTCCAGCGCCGCGACGGTCAGCTTGTCGAGGTTAACCTGCTGTTCGTTGCCTTTTGCATCCAGCGTGATGGTCGCGGGCGGCACGCCCTGCCCCTTCACCGCTGTGCGGAACGAGAGCGTGTAGTCGGTCATCTTGCCGCTCAGCTTCAGCTTCAGATCGTCGGCCTGATACTGTTTTTCGCCGGTAAACGGCCAGTAAAGCTGCTTGCTGACAACCTCCAGATTGAGCGGCAGCCCGGCTTCCGCCAGCTGGGTTTGCGCGCGCAGGGCCATGTCTACCGGGCCGGAGAGATTCACCCCGATATCCAGCTTCTCGCGCAGCGCCCCGCCCACTTTAACCTTCACTTTTTCGCCCTTCAGCGGGTCGATATTCAGGGCGCTATTGAGGGTGATATCCACCGGCCAGCTGTCGCGCAGCAGGGCGTTGCCTGACGCGTTCACCGAGCCCTGGTTGGTATCGATATCCAGCGCGTCGAGCTTCATGTTGCCGTCAATGCTGCTGACTTTCAGCAGCATGTTAAAGACCGTCAGATCGGTGTCGCCGGTCAGGCGCAGCTGCTCGCCTTTGAACTCCTCAATGTTGAGGTTCAGCGGCAGATGCACGTCGGTCATTTCTGGCAGGACAGGCTTCGAGAAGAGTTCTTTCAGCGTTTCGCCCAGCGGCTTCTCTTCCGGCTGCGGGTTCTGGATCTTCGGTTCGACGATCTCTTCCTGCGCCACGTCCGCCACTTTCGGCAGCGCGATCAGCAACCCTTGCAGCGAGGTTGGCGTCAGGGTGAGGTTTTTCTCCTGCCAGCGCAGGCCGGAGGTGAAATCCATCACCGAAACGGTGGTGTCGTCGATTTTGATATTGACGTTATCGAGCGCCACCCGATAGAGCGCAATCGGATACGGCGTGGAGAGATTCAGCGGGCCGCTGTCCTCTTCCTCAACCGGCGCAGACTTCGGCATTTTCTTTGAGTCTATCGCCACGTTGACGTCTTTTAGCGACAGATCGTTCACGCAGAGCTTGCTGTCCCGCAGGCAGCCCAGCTTCACCGCGAGATGGAATTCCCCGGCGTTGACCGCCACGCCCGGCTGCTCGTAGCGGATGTTCTTCAGACGCAGGTCTCGCCAGCCGCCCGTTACCTGACCAATTTCCAGCCCCGGCACCCAACGGTTCGCGGCGTTAAACAGCAGATGCAGCCCGGTCGTCGTTCCCACCAGAAACGCCACCGTACCGAGCAGCAGCACGATAAAAATCAGCACCCCGAGGCTTATTTTCTTCCATAAACTCATAATTCAGGCCCCAGACCGATGTAAAACTGTAATCCGTGTTCATCTTTGTCGCCCACCGGCACGGCGAAGTCGAGCTTGATAGGTCCGACGGGTGACTGCCAGCGTACGCCCACGCCTGCACCGGTTTTGAAATCGCTGCGGCGGATATCGTTCACCGCTTCACCACCGTCAACAAACATTGCGCCCCACCACTTGCCGCTGACGTTGTACTGATACTCCAGCGATCCGGTCGCCAGTTTGGATGCCCCGGTCAGCTGGCCTTTTTCGTTTTCAGGTGAGATCGATTTGTACTTGTACCCGCGAATGCTGCGGTCGCCCCCGGCGAAGAAGCGCAGGTCCGGCGGAACGCGCTCGAAATCACCCGTCTCAATCCAGCCGAGATTGCCGCGCATCACAAAGCGGTGTTTGTCATACAGCGTGCGGATCCAGACGTTTTGCGCCTGCACCACCGTGAAGTCGACGTCAGAGCCCCACATCGTATTGGAGTAGTCGATAGAGTAACGCTGTGAATCACCCCAGGTTGGCATCAGGCCGCCGCGCGAGCGGGTGCGGCTGATCATCACGCCCGGATAAAGCAGCATAGTGGTGTTGGTGACGTTTGCCTGGGTAAAGTGATCAAGGCTCCAGCGCAGGTTAATGGCGCGCTGCCAGCCGCTGGAGAGATCCCAGAAGCGTGAAACCGCAAGCGTTGTCGAGTCCTGCTCGGTATCGTTCAAATCGGTACGCTTAAAGCCGCCCTGCAACAGGTAATATTGCTCAAGCGGGTTTTTCAGCAGCGGCATTTTATAGCTGAAATCAAGCTGCTGTTCCGGTGCGGAAATGCTGGCGCTGGTGGTCAGGCTGTGGCCGTAGGAGTTCATCCACGGCTTTTTCCAGGAGGTCTTCACGCGCGGACCGACGTCTGTCGAGTAGCCAACACCGGTCTCAATGGTGTTCTCGGTGCGCGGCGAGACAACGCCATGCAGCGGCAACACCTTGGTTTTGCTAGACTTATCAAATTCCGGTGCGACAACCACGGAGTTAAACCAGCCGGTAGCGGAGAGGCGACGGTTCAGCTCCGCCAGATCGCTCGACTGGTAGTAATCGCCTTTTTTAAACGGCACGAGGTTTTGCAGATACTCTTCACGAATTTGCGAACCTTCAAACGTTACATCGCCAAAGCGGTAGCGCTCACCGCTGTAGTAGTCAATATCCCAGAAGGCCTGACGTCGCTCCAGCGCGATGCCCAGCTGGCTTTTATTGAACTGGCTGTCGAAGTAGCCCTTGCGCAGGGAGACGCTCGTCAGCTCTTTTTTGAAGTGGTCGTAGTCACCGTGGTTGAGCACGGTGCCGATTTTCGGTCGCGTGCTGAGCAGGTCCAGGTAGTCGCGGTCGGTACGCGCGCCGCCGCGCAGGATGACGTTCGTGCCGCCAATCAGCACCGGCTCGCCCGGCGAGACGCGGGCAATAAGCACCTGACGCCCCTTCTTTGGCGGCGGGCGAAGATCGAAATCAATGGTGGGTTCGTAATACCCCAGCGCTTTTAGCCCTTCACGGATCGCGTCATCCACGCGCGCGCGAAAACGCCGGTCCGGCGTCACCTCATCGCTCTGGATGGTCGACAGCTGCGCACGCACGTTTTTTTCCAGCGTCCCGGATAACCCCTCAACCTGCAAACGGACATTCGCCGCGCTGGCAACCCCGCTTGTCAGCAATACACTGACTAAACATAACTGGCGGATTTTTGTCACGTTTTCTCCTGAATATCCCTTTTCCACCCTGGAAGCAAATGAAGCGCCGCCGTGCGGCAAAATACGGCCCGGAAGCCAAAAACCCAAAACGTGGGTTGAAAACGGGTGTAACACCCAAATATTTCTTATGATTAAATCTAGTCTCATTCAGCGCATTTATTGTGTTCAATTAAACGCTTCGTGACAACCTTAACCGAAACATCGCACCCCGGGAGGCCCCATCGTGAGTTTATTCGACAAGAAGCATCTGGTTTCACAAGCTGATGCATTACCGGGACGCAACACCCCTATGCCTGTGGCGACCTTACACGCCGTCAATAACCATTCAATGACCAACGTTCCTGATGGAATGGAAATCGCCCTGTTCGCCATGGGCTGCTTCTGGGGCGTTGAGCGCCTCTTCTGGCAGTTGCCCGGCGTTTACAGCACCGCGGCCGGCTACACGGGCGGTTATACGCCGAATCCAACCTACCGCGAAGTCTGCTCCGGCGAAACCGGCCATGCGGAAGCGGTACGCGTGGTATATGACCCGACGGTCATCAGCTACGAACAGCTCCTGCAGGTCTTCTGGGAAAACCACGACCCGGCACAGGGCATGCGTCAGGGCAACGACCACGGCACACAGTATCGCTCGGCCATTTATCCGCTCACGCCTGAGCAGGACGCCGCCGCGCGCGCCAGCCTTGAGCGTTTCCAGCAGGCCATGCGTGAAGCAGGCGATACGCGCGAGGTGACCACGGAAATCGCCACCGCGAAGCCGTTCTACTATGCCGAGGACGATCATCAGCAGTATCTGCACAAAAACCCGTACGGCTACTGCGGCATCGGGGGCATCGGCGTCTGCCTGCCGCCACAGCTGGCCTGATTATTAACCGTTAAATCGTCACCCGTACCGGACAGCGCACGCTGTCCGGTCTGTTTTATGCCAAAAATGTGACCTCTGGCAGATTTACATCTCTTTACGCTATACTACCGCTGAAATAATCGGCTCAACGCTACGAGCTGACGTTCTACGTGTTTTCACACAAATGGTATCAACTCCCCTTCTGAGGATCTGGCGAGAAGCCGGATAAACTATGTTAAACAGTATTTTAGTAATACTTTGTCTTATTACCGTCAGTGCATTTTTCTCGATATCTGAGATCTCGCTGGCCGCGTCCCGCAAAATCAAACTTAAGCTGCTTGCCGACGAGGGCAACATCAATGCCACCCGCATCCTTAAAATGCAGGAAAACCCCGGCATGTTCTTCACCGTGGTGCAGATTGGCCTTAACGCGGTCGCCATTCTCGGCGGTATCGTGGGCGATGCGGCCTTTTCTCCAGCGTTTTATAGCCTCTTTGTCAAATACATGTCCGTTGAGCTTGCCGAACAGCTGAGCTTTATTCTCTCCTTCTCGCTGGTAACCGGCCTGTTCATCCTCTTTGCAGACCTGACCCCGAAACGCATCGGTATGATTGCGCCAGAAGCTGTAGCTTTGCGTATCATCAACCCGATGCGCTTCTGTCTGTACGTGTTTCGTCCGCTGGTGTGGTTCTTCAACGGCCTGGCAAACGTGATTTTCCGCATCTTTAAGCTGCCAATGGTGCGTAAAGACGACATCACCTCTGACGACATTTATGCGGTGGTGGAAGCCGGCGCGCTGGCCGGGGTGCTGCGTAAGCAGGAACACGAGCTAATTGAGAACGTATTTGAACTGGAATCCCGTACCGTGCCCTCTTCCATGACGGGCCGTGAAAACATTATCTGGTTCGATTTACATGAAGATGAGCAGAGCCTGAAGAACAAAGTGGCGCAGCATCCTCACTCCAAGTTCCTGGTCTGTAATGAAGATATCGACCACATCATCGGTTACGTCGACTCCAAAGACCTGCTGAACCGCGTACTGGCAAACCAGAGCCTGGCGCTGAACAGCGGCGTTCAGATCCGCAATACCCTGATTGTGCCGGACACCCTGACGCTCTCCGAAGCGCTGGAAAGTTTCAAAACCGCCGGGGAAGACTTCGCGGTGATCATGAACGAATACGCGCTGGTGGTGGGTATCATCACGCTGAACGACGTGATGACCACGCTGATGGGCGACCTGGTTGGCCAGGGACTGGAAGAGCAGATTGTTCAGCGTGACGATAATTCATGGCTGATCGACGGCGGTACGCCGATTGAAGACGTCATGCGCGTGCTGGATATCGACGAGTTCCCGCAGTCCGGTAACTACGAAACCATCGGCGGCTTTATGATGTTTATGCTGCGTAAAATCCCGAAACGCACCGACTCGGTGAAGTTCTCCGGCTACAAGTTTGAGGTGGTGGATATTGATAACTATCGCATCGACCAGCTGCTGGTGACGCGTATTGACAACAAGCCGACCGTACTGGTGCCGAAGCTGCCGGACGCGGAAGAGAAGGTGTCGGCGTAACGTTCCTGCCCCCACAAACATCAACGGCTCCCATCGGGAGCCGTCTTTTTAACTACCTACTGCATAGCACGTTGGTTAAGCCATCTCAGTTTGCAGACGCATAACCTGACGGTTGACTTCGGACATCACAGACAGGTGCTGTTTGTCCTTCACTTTTGGGACAAGGATCTTGCCCTTATCAAACTCAAAAGCGCCAACATCCTTGATGTACAACCGTCCACGGAACAGGATCTTCACGTACTTCGCCACCTGAAGCGGGTTGTAGCGTTGGAAAATTTTCATTCTTGTATCTCCTGCGAATCATACGCTCTTGCGGTGCCACAATCGGCCCGACTGTCCTGAGCGCAAATTTTGATGCCCAATGACTATAGACCAGAACTACGGTGTTACCCAGTGTGCATAAGTTTATTTACCGTTTGATTACAATTATTCAGAATAATCTTTGCAAAGCGTGAGAGAGAGCAGTATAAGCCGTCGTTTTTTCATGGATATGTGCGTTCACCCGCAAACTGGCACTGGGATTGCGGGAAAACCACATTGATCGCACTTATGATTAAAAGCGTATGACCAAGTGGTCGGATCACCTGCAAACAATAAGGAAACGCCATGACCCTACGTACCATCCTTGCGGCAGCTTGTCTGCTGCTGCCCCTGTGGGCTTCCGCTCACAGCATTGAAAAAGGACAACGTGTACCGCCAGTCGGCATTGCTGACCGGGGAGAATTGATTCTCGACAATGATAAGTTTAGCTATAAAGCCTGGAATAGCGCGCAGCTCGCGGGCAAAGTGAGAGTTGTACAACATATTGCCGGTCGTACATCCGCAAAAGAAAAAAATGCCAGCCTGGTGGAGGCGATCAAGGCCGCAAAATTCCCCCATGACCGCTACCAGACCACCACGATTGTGAACACCGATGATGCCATTCCTGGCTCCGGGATGTTTGTGCGCTCAAGCCTTGAAAGCAATAAAAAGCTCTACCCGTGGTCGCAGTTTATCGTCGACAGCAACGGCGTGACGCGAAAGGCCTGGCAGCTAGAGGAAGAGAGTTCCGCGATTGTCGTGCTGGATAAGGACGGCCGCGTGCAGTGGGTGAAAGACGGCGCGTTAACTCAGGAAGAGGTGCAGCAGGTTGTCGCCCTGCTGCACAAACTGCTGGCTCAGTAAAGAGAGACGCGGAAGCCGGGGTTGAGGAATGATTCGCGCGGGGTATAGTCCAGCGGCTTGCCCTGCCAGTCATGGACATGCGCCCCGGCGGCCGCGGCAACGGCATGGCCTGCCGCGGTATCCCAGACGTTGGTTGGCCCAAAGCGCGGATACAGCTGCGCCTGACCTTCCGCCACCAGGCAGAATTTCAGCGACGAGCCAATCGAGGTGGTCTGGTGTTCACCCAGCTGTTGCAGGTATTCCTCCAGCTCGCTGTCGCTGTGCGAGCGGCTAATCACCACCAGCGGTGGACGGGCATCGCGCACCTGGATCTGCTTGCGTACGCCGCACTCCTCCTTCCAGGCCTTCCCTTCTGCAGCGCTGTACATCACCTTCATTACCGGCGCGTAGACCACGCCGAGCACCGCTTTACCCTTCTCAATCAGGGCAATATTGACGGTGAACTCACCGTTGCGCTTGATGAACTCTTTTGTCCCGTCCAGCGGATCGACCAGCCAGTAGCGCTGCCAGTGCTGGCGCTCGTCCCAGCTTTGCGGCGCTTCTTCAGACAGAACGGGGACATCCGGTGTTAAGGCCTGTAGACCTTGCAGGATCACCTTATGCGCCGCGATATCGGCCGCCGTGACCGGGGAGTCGTCCGCCTTGCTGACGACCTCCATCGGTTTAACACCGTCATACACCTGCATGATGGCATCTCCCGCATCCCGTGCGAGCTGACAAATCTTATCTAGCATTTTCCACCTCTTTGTTAACGCAGTGAGGTTAACTCTTTGTTTTAGTTATATCGTAATGTGAACAATTCCGCTATCTGTGAAGCAATTCCGGTTTCAGGTCGCTTTTTTCTGTCAGGATTCACATTTCTGTAAGCAACAAACGATAGATACATACTCTTTTGTGGAACGGATCGAAAAAAGGACTCCTCTGATGATTAAGTTTAGTGCAACGCTTCTGGCGACGCTGATTGCAGCGAGCGTGCAGGCGGCGACGGTAGATCTGCGTATTCTGGAAACGACCGATCTGCACAGCAATATGATGGACTTCGATTACTACAAAGATACCCCTACGGAAAAATTCGGACTGGTACGTACAGCAAGTTTGATCAACGCCGCGCGGGGTGAAGTCAAAAATAGCGTGCTGGTGGACAACGGCGATCTCATTCAGGGCAGCCCGCTCGGCGACTACATGGCGGCGAAAGGTCTGAAGAAAGGCGAGATTCACCCAGTTTATAAAGCGATGAACACGCTGGACTATGCCGTCGGCAACCTGGGCAACCACGAATTCAACTACGGCCTGAAATACCTGCACGATGCGCTGGCCGGCGCGAAGTTCCCGTACGTTAACGCCAATATCATCGACGTTAAGACGCAAAAGCCGCTCTTTACCCCTTACCTGATTAAAGAGAGTGAAGTTGTCGATCGGGACGGTAAAAAGCAGACGCTCAAAATCGGCTATATCGGCTTCGTACCGCCGCAGATCATGACCTGGGATAAAGCCAACCTCGACGGCAAAGTGACCGTTAATGACATTACCGAAACCGCGCGCAAGTACGTGCCGGAAATGCGCGCGAAAGGCGCGGATGTCGTTGTCGTGGTGGCTCACTCAGGCCTGTCAGCCGACCCGTACCAGGCCATGGCGGAGAACTCCGTTTATTATCTGAGCGAAGTCCCGGGCGTTGACGCGATCCTGTTCGGCCACGCTCACGCCGTTTTCCCGGGCAAAGATTTTGCCAGCATTAAAGGGGCGGATATCGAGAAAGGGACGCTCAACGGCGTGCCGTCGGTGATGCCGGGCATGTGGGGCGACCACCTTGGCGTGGTGGATCTGGTGCTAAATAACGACAGCGGCAGCTGGAGGGTGACGCAGTCAAAAGCCGAAGCGCGCCCAATTTACGACGCGGCGGCTAAAAAATCCCTGGCAGCGGAAGATAAAAAGCTGGTGGACGTGCTGAAGCACGACCACGACGCCACCCGCGAATTCGTCAGCAAGCCGATCGGCAAATCCGCCGACAATATGTACAGCTTCCTGGCGCTGGTGCAGGACGATCCGACCGTTCAGGTAGTCAACATGGCCCAGAAAGCCTATGCCGAACACTTTGTTCAGGGCGATCCGGATCTGGCAAAACTGCCGGTGCTGTCTGCCGCTGCGCCATTCAAAGTGGGCGGACGCAAGAACGACCCGGCAAGCTATGTTGAGGTCGAAAAAGGCCAGCTCACCTTCCGTAACGCCGCCGATCTCTATCTCTTCCCGAATACGCTGGTGGTGGTTAAAGCCTCGGGGAAAGAGGTGAAGGAGTGGCTGGAGTGCTCCGCCGGGCAGTTTAACCAGATTGACCCGCACAACAGCAAGCCGCAGTCGCTGATTAACTGGGACGGCTTCCGCACCTACAACTTCGACGTGATCGACGGCGTAAATTACCAGATTGACGTCACCCAGCCGGCGAAATATGACGGCGAGTGCCAGGCGATTAACCCGCAGGCCGAACGCATCAAAAACCTGACGTTCAAAGGCAAGGCGATCGACCCGAATGCCACCTTCCTGGTGGTAACCAATAACTACCGCGCCTACGGCGGCAAGTTTGCCGGTACGGGAGATAGCCACATCGCTTTTGCGTCACCGGACGAAAACCGCTCGGTGCTGGCGGCGTGGATCGGCGCGGAGTCGAAGAAGGCGGGCGAAATTCACCCGGCGGTGGATAACAACTGGCGTCTTGCGCCAATCCACAGCGATGCGAAACTGGATATCCGCTTTGAAACGTCACCGTCCGATAAGGCAGCCTTGTTTATTAAGGATAAGGCGCAGTATCCGATGAAGAAGGTTGCGACGGATGATATCGGGTTCGCGATTTATCAGGTGGATTTGAGCAGGTAGCGGTGATTGTGCCGGGTAAGGCGAAACCGCCACCCGGCTTTTACGCCGCACGCTCATCCCGATTCGCCATCACCTTCGGCGTATTGACTTCAATCCAGTCCGCCAGCGCGGCGACTTTCTCGCTCACCTCGATGCCCATCGGTGTCAGGCTATACTCGACGTGCGGCGGCACGACCGGATACGACACGCGATCGACAAACCCGTCCTGCTCCAGCGCCTGAAGCGACTGGGACAGCATCTTTTCGCTCACCCCGCCCATTTTATGGCGCAGCTCGCTAAAACGGTGCGTTCCTCCGCGCAGAGCCAGCAGGATCAGCACGCCCCAGCGGCTGGTAACGTGTTTAAGCACCTCCCGTGAAGGGCACTGTTCCGCGAAGAGATTGCCATCGCGCATTTGCTCGCTGAGCGTTGGGATCGTTTTTTTCATACTTACCTTTTTGTACGTACTTACTAAAAGTTAGCTATGGTGATAGTGTGCCACAACACCAGACAAACACGAAGGAGATTTATCATGATCGCGATTACCGGCGCTACCGGCCAGCTTGGCCAGCACGTTATTGAAGAACTGCTGAAAACCGTTCCAGCAAACCAGATTGTTGCCATTGTTCGTAACCCGGCGAAAGCTGAAGCGTTAAGCAACCAGGGTATTGTGGTTCGTCAGGCGGATTACACCGATAAGGCCGCCTTTACTGCCGCGCTGAGCGGCGTGGAAAAGCTGCTGCTCATCTCCTCCAGCGAAGTGGGCCAGCGCGCGACCCAGCACCAGAACGTGATCAACGCCGCCAAAGCGGCAGGCGTGAAATTTATCGCCTACACCAGCCTGCTGCACGCGGATAAATCACCGCTGGGTCTGCACGTTGAACATGTCGAAACCGAGAAAGCGCTGGCAGAATCTGGCGTGCCATACGCCCTGCTGCGCAACGGCTGGTACACCGAAAACTACCTGGCGAGCGCGCCGCCTGCGCTGGAACACGGCGTATTCATTGGTGCCGCAGGCGAAGGCAAAATTGCCTCTGCCACCCGCGCAGACTATGCCGCGGCGGCAGCCAAAGTGATCGCTGAAGAGGGTCATGCGGGCAAGGTATACGAACTGGCAGGCGACCACGGCTGGACATTGAGCGAGCTGGCGGCGGAACTGAGCAAGCAGAGCGGTAAACCTGTGGCGTATCAAAACCTGAGCGAAGCAGACTTTGCAGCCGCATTGAAGAGCGTGGGTTTACCCGCCGGGCTGGCGGATATGCTGGCGGACTCCGACGTGGGCGCGTCCAAAGGCGGCCTGTTTGACGACAGCCGTACCCTGAGCAAGCTGATTGGCCGCCCGACTACACCGCTGGCGGAGAGCGTCAAAGCCATTCTGTAATTGTTACGGATTGGTTATTTTTTGTGGCATCCCCTCGGGTCATCTCTGATAATGTAGTGATGACCCATGAGGAGGCCCATCGTGCAAGGCGTACCGGAACAGTTTACTGACGAGAGAGACAGCGCGCGCTTTCGCCATCTGGCGCAGCTGCCGGGCCTTGAACTCTATCACGCGCATATCTCTGACTACGCCTTTGAGCCCCACACTCATGAAGCCTTCGGCATCGGCACCATCGAAACCGGCGCCGAACGCTTTCGCTATCGCGGCACCCAGCATCTCGCACCTGAAAAATCCGTTGTTACCATGAACCCGGACGAGATCCATACCGGGGAGTCCGCGACCGAAGACGGCTGGCGCTACCGGATGGTCTACATCGAACCCGATCTTCTGGAAGAGGTAACCGGCCTGCGCCACTGGTGGTTCAGCGATGTAACCCGTTACGACCCGCAGCGCTCTCAGCAGATCGGCAGGCTAATTTACGGCCTGTGGCATACGGACGATCCGCTGGCGCAAAAAGGCTTATTGCTGGATCTGATCGAGACCTTTCAGCCGCTAGCCCATCACGCGCCGGTGGTTCAGGAAGGCGCACACCGTTTCGAGCGCGTGCGCGAGTATTTGCACGACAACTATATGCACGCCCTGACGCTGGACGAACTGGCGAACGTTGTCTCGCTCAGCCCGTACCATTTCCAGCGCCAGTTCAAAGCCCATTTTCACGTTACGCCGCACCAGATGTTGATGGCCATCCGCCTGTGGCGCGCCAAGGCGTTTCTCACCCACGGTATGCCCGCCGCCGAAGTCGCCGCCGCAACGGGGCTGACCGACCAGTCGCATTTAACCCGCGCCTTCACCCGCCGCTACGGCATTACGCCCGTGCGCTACCAGAAACAGGTCGCCCGGCGCTAATGCGCAATCTCATACAATACGCGCGCGTTTCCCCCTTCTAGACTGAGTGCAGAGTAAATCAATGTGGATGGAAAAATGATTAGCGGCGTGTTGTATGCCCTGCTTGCAGGTCTGATGTGGGGGCTGATCTTTGTCGGCCCTCTGATCGTGCCGGAATACCCGGCGATATTGCAGTCTACCGGACGTTATCTGGCGCTCGGGCTGATTGCCCTTCCTCTGGCATGGCTGGGGCGTACGCGCTTGCGACAGCTCAGCCGTCAGGACTGGGGCACCGCGCTGGCGCTGACCATGATGGGCAATCTCATCTATTACGTCTGCCTGGCAAGCGCCATTCAGCGAACCGGAGCGCCGGTGTCGACCATGATTATCGGCACGCTGCCGGTGGTCATCCCCATCTTCGCGAATCTGCTTTATAGCCATCGGGACGGCAAGCTGGCGTGGTCGAAAATGATACCCGCCCTGGCCTGCACCGCCGTGGGGCTGGTGTGCGTCAATATCGCCGAGCTGCGCCACGGCCTGGCAGACTTCAGCTTATGGCGTTACGGTTCGGGGATCGTTTTAGCGTTCATCTCGGTCGCGTGCTGGGCCTGGTACGCCCTGCGCAATGCGCGCTGGCTGCGGGAGAACCCGGATAAACACCCGATGATGTGGGCAACGGCGCAGGCGCTGGTCACGCTCCCCGTCTCGTTAGTGGGGTATGCCGGCGCATGCCTCTGGCTGGGTCATCAGCAGCCGGAATTTGCCCAGCCCTTCGGGCCAAGACCCTGGGTCTTTATTGGCTTAATGGTTGCGATTGCGGTGCTGTGCTCCTGGGTGGGCGCGCTGTGCTGGAACATTGCCAGCCAGAAGCTGCCGACGGTGATCTTAGGGCCGCTGATTGTGTTCGAAACCCTGGCCGGGCTGCTGTACACCTTCCTGATGCGCCAGAGCGTGCCGCCGCTGTTAACGGCCTGCGGGATCGCGCTGCTGGTGGTGGGAGTGGTGATGGCGGTAAGAGCGAAGCCGGAAAAACCGAGAGTCGTTCCGGCTTCGGAGATGTGAGTAATGCCCAGCGGCGCTACGCTTGCAGGGCCTACAAAACAGTAGGTCTGGTAAGGCGTAGCCGCCACCGGGCAAGCCTTTAAAACGTTTCCCAGTTCGCTTCAGACGCCGTCGCTGCTGGCTGCGCTTTTGGCACATAGGTTTTCACCGGTGCCGCTTTGACCGCCTGATTACGCGTTATTTTGAACACCGCTACCGCTTCGTTCAGGCGTGCGGCCTGATCTTCCAGCGCCGCCGCTGCCGCCGCAGACTCCTCCACCAGCGAGGCGTTCTGCTGGGTCACGCGGTCCATCTCGGCTACCGCCTGACCAACCTGGTCTATACCGCGGCTCTGCTCGTCAGAGGCAGAGGCAATTTCGCCCATGATGTCGGTCACGCGGGTAACCGCGTTAACGATTTCCGCCATCGTCGCGCCCGCTTCGTTCACCAGCTGCGAGCCGGCGTTCACGCGCTCGCCGGAATCATCGATCAGCGCCTTAATCTCTTTTGCCGCCTGGGCGCTGCGCTGGGCAAGCGTGCGTACTTCTCCTGCAACCACCGCAAAGCCACGGCCCTGCTCGCCCGCACGCGCCGCTTCCACCGCCGCGTTCAGCGCCAGAATGTTGGTCTGGAAGGCAATGCCGTCGATAACGTTAGTAATTTGTGCGATTTTGCTGGAGCTGGTGGCGATCTCGTCCATGGTGCGCACCACGCCTTCCACCACGTTACCGCCCTTCTTCGCGGTTGAGGAGGCATCCAGCGCCAGACGAGACGCCTGACGCGCGTTATCCGCGTTCTGCTTCACGGTGGCGGTCAGCTGTTCCATGCTGGCTGCCGTCTCTTCCAGAGACGCGGCCTGCTGCTCGGTACGGGAAGAGAGGTCGTTGCTGCCCGCCGAGATTTCACCCGCACCGGTATAGATGGTGTCTGCGCCTTCACGCACCACGCCCACGGTGTTCGCCAGCGAGGTTTGCATCTCCTGCACGTTGCGCGCCAGGATAGCCATTTCGTTTTTGCCTTCAGCCTGAATCGGCTGGGTTAAATCCCCTGCCGCGATGGCGCGGATATGGTTGATCACCTCTTCCAGCGGCAGGAGCAGTACCCGGCGCATGGCGATCCAGCTGGAGATAATCACCGCAATGACGAGGATCATGACGGCAGAAAGGATCCACAGGATGCGCTTGTAGTCGCTTTCGTTATCCTGAATGCCTTTACTGGTGAGCGCAGCCTGCGCCTCGCGCCACTCGCGATAGACCTTTTGCATTGCCGTCTGCTTCTGTTCTGCATTCTGTCTGAACATATCTTCCAGGTTGCCCTGGCCCAGCAGAACGTTCATTTGCGTCAACGTGGCGGAGTAGATGCGGTACTGCTCTTCCAGCCGATCGGCCAGGTTCTCATCCAGACCCGGGGTATTCGGCAGGGCGTAGTATTTGTCGTAATGGACCTGCGCATTGGCCAGCAGATTTTTCGCGGTGTTAACCAGCTCGTTCAGCTGTCCGCCGTTAATCTGAGAGGCCATGCTGCTTTGCAGACGCAGCATCCCGCGGTTTAGCGTGACGCGCGCCTGGTTCAGGCTGATCCAGGCGTCGGTAAATTCCGCCACGTTCTGGCTGGAAAGCTGCGACACGGTGAAGTTGTCTTTATCGTTATTCAGCGCGTTGATAAAGATACCCGCGGAAATCACTTGCATGATGCCGAGCACAAGCAGCACCGAAATAAGAAGAGTAATGACTTTTATACGTTTAAACATGCGTTGCCTTTGTTATATGCAGGTTTGTCTGACGTGTATCTATCGGCACGCGCGGCGGGTTGTTTACTGTTTCTCCACCTTTAAAAACTTTCTAAACCACTTTCCTAAATCCATTCAGGGAGTTAAACGGGACATTTTTTTGTGATCCGTGTCGCACTTTCCCCCTTCCCTCTAAAGGGTTATAGCGCCGCCTTAAAGATGCATTTAATATGCATTTTATATTTTTAATAACGAGGTAACTGCTATGGCCTTTCGCGACCAACCCCTCGGCGAGCTGGCGCTCTCCATCCCTCGCGCTTCCGCGCTGTTCCGTAAATACGATATGGATTACTGCTGCGGCGGTAAGCAAACGCTGGCGCGAGCGGCCTCGCGCAAGGAACTGGACGTGGAGGCTATCGAAGCGGAACTGGCGCTGCTGGCTGAACAGCCTGTTGAAAAAGACTGGCGCACCGCCCCGCTCACGGAAATCATCGACCATATCATCGTGCGTTACCACGACCGCCACCGTGAACAGCTGCCTGAGCTGATCCTGCAGGCAACGAAAGTTGAGCGCGTACATGCCGACAAGCCTTCCGTGCCGCGCGGTCTGGCAAAATACCTGACCATGCTGCATGAAGAGCTTTCCAGCCACATGATGAAAGAAGAGCAGATCCTCTTCCCGATGATTAAACAGGGAATGGGAAGCCAGGCGATGGGGCCTATCAGCGTAATGGAAAGCGAGCACGATGACGCGGGCGAACTGCTGGATGTGATCAAACACACCACTAACAACGTCACGCCGCCGCCGGAAGCGTGCACCACCTGGAAAGCGATGTACAACGGCATTAACGAGATGATTGACGACCTGATGGAGCACATCAGTCTTGAGAATAACGTGCTGTTCCCGCGGGCATTGGCGGGGGAATAAAAAAGCCCGGTGGCGCTAGCGCTTACCGGGCCTACAACGTCCTCGAACATAGGCCGGGTAAGCGTCAGCGCCACCCGGCAATATGCTTAACGCATGCCTGCCATCCGTTTCTTACCGATAAACAGCCAGCCCAGCCCCAGCGCGATAAACCACAGCGGCGTGACGATCAGCGCCTGACGGGTGTCATCTTCGAGCGTCAGCAGCACCAGCACGAACACGAAGAACGCCATGCACACCCAGCACATCAGCTTGCCCAGCGGCATCTTGTAGATCGACTTCTCATGCAGGTGCGGACGCTGTTTGCGGTACACGAGGTACGAGCACAGGATAATGGTCCAGACGAACATGAACAGGATCGCCGACACCGTGGTGATCATAGTAAACGCGCCAATTACGCTTGGGTTTACGTAGAGCATCACCACGCCACCCAGCAGGCACATGCAGGAGAAGGTCAGCCCTTTCGCCGGTACCGCACGTTTAGAGAGTTTCGCAAAGGCGCTCGGCGCTACGCCCTCCTGAGCCAGACCAAACAGCATACGGCTGGTTGAGAACACGCCGCTGTTCGCAGACGATGCCGCAGAGGTCAGCACCACGAAGTTAATCAGGCTCGCCGCAGCAGGCAGCCCTACCAGCACGAACAGCTCAACGAACGGGCTCTTGCTGGGCACCACGGAGCTCCACGGCGTCACGGACATAATGATGATCAGCGCGAAGACGTAGAACATGATGATACGCACCGGTATGGAGTTGATGGCGCGCGGCAGGGACTTCTCCGGATCTTTGGTTTCCGCAGCGGTCGTTCCGACAAGCTCAATCCCCACAAACGCGAACACCGCAATCTGGAAGCCCGCAAAGAAGCCGCTGATGCCTTTCGGGAACCAGCCACCGTCGTTCCACAGATGGGTGAAGGACGCCTGAACGCCCGTTGGCGACTGGAAGTGCGTCAGGACCATCACCAGGCCCACCACAATCAGCCCTACGATAGCGACAATCTTGATCATCGCGAACCAGAACTCCATCTCACCGAACATTTTCACGGTGGCGAGGTTCAGGCTCAGCAGCAGAATAATCACCGCCAGCGAGGCGACCCAGTCCGACAGCCCCGGGAACCAGAACTGCGCGTAAGCGGTAATCGCCACGACGTCCGCCATGCCGGTGACCACCCAGCAGAACCAGTAGGTCCAGCCGGTAAAATAGCCCGCCCACGGGCCGAGCAGGTCCGACGCGAAGTCGCTGAAGGATTTGTATTCGAGGTTCGAGAGCAGCAATTCACCCATTGCGCGCATCACGAAGAAGAGCATAAAACCGATGATCATATAAACGAAGATGATCGACGGCCCGGCAAGACTGATGGTTTTGCCCGACCCCATAAACAGCCCGGTGCCGATGGCACCGCCGATGGCGATAAGCTGTATATGACGGTTTGTGAGATTGCGCCGTAGCGACTGTTCAGACGTCGCCTCTTCTGCAGCGGCGACTTTGACCTGATCTACCATGTAATTTTTCCTGTTTATGCCTGTCTGTGTTGTTAAGGCTCTTCTGGCCTTTAAAAACGTCAAATAAATGACGGTCCCTTCGTAAGGGTTTATCGATATTAGGTAAGAATCGGCGGGATGAATACTATGATTTAGATATTATGTTAATAATATGTTGAAAGTGAGTGTCATATCACTCATACAGCGCGAAACAGCTCACAAAAATACACGCAACAGTTTCGTTTGCAAGATAAAATGTTGATTCCGTCGTAACTATGGGTTTTATCACTATTTTCCTCTCCCCGGGCGGAGAGAGGAAATAAGAAAAGTCGATTACAGGATTTCCAGCAGCTCGACTTCAAAGACCAGGGTGCTGAATGGCGGGATGGACGCGCCAGCGCCACGCTCGCCGTAAGCCAGGTTGTGCGGGATGGTCAGTTCCCATTTGGAACCCACTGGCATCAGGGTCAGGGCTTCGATCCAGCCGGCGATAACGCCGTTGACCGGGAACTCAGCCGGTTCGCCGCGCGCCACGGAGCTGTCGAACACGGTACCGTCGATCAGCTTACCGGTATAGTGCACGCGAACGTGGTCGGTACGCGCCGGGATAGCGCCGTCGCCCTGGTTGATCACGCGGAACTGCAGGCCGGATTCGGTGCTGTTCACGCCTTCGCGCTCGCGGTTCTCTTCCAGATATTTCACGCCTTCGGCTGCCATCTCTTCGAAGCGCGCGCGACGCACAGCGTCAGCACGTTCGTGGATTTCACGCAGCGCACGATGCACAACGTCAACCGGAACGGCAGGCTGTTTGCCTTCCAGCGCATCAGCGATACCCGCCACCAGCGCTTCAGGTAACAGACCTTCCAGGCCGGATTCGCTCAGCTGCTGTCCTACCTGCAAGCCGATACCGTAACTTGCCTGCGCTTCGATAGTGTCAAAAGTCGGGGTGGTCATGGGTTTTCCTTCCATCACATTTAAAGTAGCGGGCAGCATATCAGCCATGCCCTTATGGGTAAAACTTTGTCTGAAGTTAAGGTGACAAACCGCGACGAAACAGAAACAATAGAGACAACCAGGATTAATCCCGAACTGATGTCACGGATGTCCGGTTTGCTACGTCGTTCAGGCAGTTAGCGAACTATACTTCGAAGCACAGGATATAAAAGACGCGGAGCAGGAGGAGAGCCATGCCCGGGCGATTTGAACTGAAACCTACCCTGGCGAAAATCTGGCAGGCGCCGGACAATTTTCGCATTATGGACCCGCTGCCTCCTCTGCACCGCAGGGGGATCATCATTGGTGCGCTGATGGTGATCGTGGGCTTCCTGCTTCCTTCCGGCGGTGATGATGTTGATACCGCGCCGGTCACCCGCAATGCGCAGCTGGATCTTCAGTCGCAAACGCGGCCGCAGTCTGACGCGCAGCCGATGCAGACGCAGCTGGTAACCCCGTCTAACGATCCAGGTCAGGTCGCGCCTGTTGAACCCGAACCCGTTCAGGATGAACAGGAGCAGGCCGCAGCGCCGTCTGAGCCGCAAACCCAGCAGCCGACCGGCATCGAGCAGCAGTGGCGTTCCTATCGCGTGGAGCCGGGAAAAACCCTGGCACAGCTTTTCCGCGATCACAATCTGCCGCCGACCGACGTGTATGCCATGGCAAAAGTGGAAGGCGCAGGTAAACCGCTGAGTAACTTACAGAACGGCCAGATGGTGCAGATTCGCCAGAACGCCAGCGGGGTGGTCACCGGGCTGACCATTGATACCGGAAATGGGCAGCAGGTGCTGTTTACCCGCCAGCCGGACGGCAGTTTCATCAGAGCACGTTAATGGCGTATGCCGGGTAAGGCGAAGTCGCCACCCGGCACTTTTGTTCTCAGGCACTCCGTTTATTCACCCACCAGATCCCCGAGCAGACCAGCACCAGCGCAATCGCATATTTGATATCCAGGATGTTTTCGCCGAGGAAGATGGCGGAAAGCACCGTCCCTGCAACAGGAATGACAAAGTTGAACGGAGCAATCATGCTTACCCGGTTCACTTTCAGCAGCGCGCTCCACAGGGCGAACGCCACCGATGAGAGCAGCGTCAGATACCCCAGCACCGCAACGGCCTTCATGCTGTGCACTTCCAGCGTTCCGCCCGTGGCATAACCTCCCGCAACCAGCGCAGCCCCGCCTATCGCCAGCTGCCAGCCGGTCATCACCGTTGGGTCGACGGTCTGGGAAATACGTTTCCCGTAAAGCGTGGCGGCAGAGAGAATAAAAGCCGCCAGCACCACAAAACCGTCGCCTTTCCAGACAAACTGGAAATCGCTTAACCCACTGTGAAAGTTCACCAGCATCACACCGGCAAACCCAAGAATACAGCCCAGCGTTTTGTTATAGCTGAGTTTGTCATTGTGGTAGATAAAGTGCGCCAGCAGTACGCTGAAGAAAGTCCCGGTGGCGTTCATGATTGAGCCGTTTACCCCCGTCGTGTAGGCCAGTCCTATATAGAAGAAAGTGTACTGAATGGTGGTCTGGGTCAGCCCGAGGATCGTGAGCTGGCCAAACTGCTCGGGCGTGAGCCTGCCAATCGGTTTGCGCTGGGCCAGCGCAAACAGCAGCAGCAAGGCACCGGCAAACAGAAAACGGTATCCGGCAAAAACGACTTTGGACGGAATATCATCGGTCGCGATCTGAAAGAGTTCGTAGCCATTTTTAATGGCCGGGTACGAGCTCCCCCAAAGCAGGCAGCAGAGCGTGGCGCAGGCGTAGGCCACATGTCGACGGGCAAAGACGGGCGTGGGCAGAGCGGTATCCATGACAAATCTCATAAATAAAATTGCGTTTCAATTTATTATCAGAGAATGCGTCAGGAATAGCTACCATACGAGATAAAAAGAGAATTTCCGGTAGCTTTAAATAGCAAAACGCCGGCACAAGGCCGGCGCTTCGACGCGAGCAGAGTAAAAAATTACTCAGCTACAACGTTAACAACCAGTTTAGCGAACACTTCGCTGTGAACCTGGAAGTCAACTTCGTGCTCACCAGTGGTACGCAGAACGCCGTTCGGCATGCGAACTTCGCTCTTAGCCACTTTAACGCCTGCTGCAGTAACTGCATCAGCGATATCGCGGGTACCGATGGAACCGAACAGTTTACCTTCGTCGCCAGCTTTGGAAGCGATGGTAACAGTGCCCAGTGCGTTGATTGCTTCAGCGCGAGCGTTAGCAGCCGCCAGAACGTCAGCCAGTTTGGCTTCCAGTTCAGCGCGACGTGCTTCGAAAAACTCTACGTTTTTCTTAGTAGCTGGAACAGCTTTACCCTGTGGAACCAGGAAGTTACGAGCGTAGCCCGCTTTAACGTTAACCTGATCACCCAGGCTGCCCAGGTTTGCTACTTTATCAAGCAGAATAACTTGCATTACCTTATCCTCTTAAAGTCGTATTAATGGACCGTGCCCGATTACTGATGACGATCAGTGTACGGCAGCAGGGACAGGTAGCGAGCGCGTTTGATAGCGCGAGCCAGCTGACGCTGATATTTTGCACGAGTACCGGTGATACGGCTTGGGACAATCTTACCGCTTTCGGTGATGTAGTTTTTCAGCGTTGCGATATCTTTATAGTCGATCTCTTGAACGCCTTCCGCGGTGAAACGGCAGAACTTGCGACGACGGAAATAACGTGCCATATGGCTAGTCTCCAGTATCTATCAAATCAATCTGCTCGGCATGCAGAACCATTTTGCTCAGGCCGTTCTTTGCCTTGTGGCAAGAGATGAACCCCTGAACGATTACTGCGCTACCGACCGTTAAACTGTGAGTAATGGCCTGGTTTTCGTGTCCGCTAATAATAACGGGCATTTGGCACCACGCCTGCCGGTGAAACCCGGCTTCCTCTTGCACAGAACGATGCTCAAGCACGAACTGGCAATGCGGAATTCCTGATGGACTGACCTTTCGAAGGGGAGCCCTGCATACGATGCCGGACAACGCCAGACGGTTGGTCATCAGAAATTACTCTTCAGAATCCCCAGCATCAGAATCATCTGCGGTTTCGTTTGCGAAATCATCGCGACGCTCACGGCGCTCGTCTTTCGCTTTAACCATCGGAGATGCTTCGGTAACTGCGTTTTTGGTACGCATAACCATGCTGCGGATAACGGCATCGTTGAAGCGGAAGGTAGTTTCCAGCTCATCGATCACTTCCTGCGGCGCTTCAACGTTCATCAGAACGTAGTGTGCTTTGTGCAGTTTGTTGATCGGGTAAGCCAGCTGACGGCGGCCCCAGTCTTCCAGACGGTGGATCGTACCTTCTGCACCAGTGATGGCAGCAGAGTAACGCTCGATCATACCCGGAACCTGTTCGCTCTGGTCAGGATGGACCATAAAAACGATTTCGTAATGACGCATCGAATTGCTCCTTACGGATTATTCAGCCTCCTGTCTGGGTCAGCCGAGGCCCGGGGAGGCAAGGAACGTGTTAAAGGTCGGCTGAAAAATTGACGCGTCATAATACTTGCCCCCCCCAGGAAACTCAAGCTGATTGCACAAATAATTCGCACAAAGCGTAAAGCTGGTCTAAGTGGGTGATTTAAAATTAATCGCATCAGGAAGCGTTGTTTTTTTGAACAACTGCATCAGAAATGGTCACGCATCCCCGCCGGAGGAATGATTACACTTTAATCAGAGATCAACTGAATTAAAGAAGGAGTATTCCTCTCACACAGCACGCAGTCGTGGAGCGCATATCATGAAAAAAATCGCAGTAGCCATAATGGCGGCGCTTTTGCTCAGTGCAAACGCGATGGCAGCCATCAAAATAGACGGCCGGCAGGCCAGAAACATGGATGATGTGCATAGCTTAGGCGTAATCTATATCAATCATAATTTCGCCACTGAAAGCGAAGCAGATCGGGCACTAAATGAAGAGACCGATGCCCAGGGCGCAACCTATTACCACGTGATGTTAACCCGTGAGCCCGGCAGCAACGGCAATATGCACGCCAGTGCAGATATCTACCGGTAACCCTTAACGCTAGCACCAGGAAAGCCAACAACGAGAACATAGCCATAGTTGACGTTGCCCCCTGTCCGGGGGCTTTTTTTGTGAATGGCTCCGGAATACCACCGGTTACAACTGTTTTTCGGTATTCCAGAGCACTTATTCACTTCTGCCCGTAGTAGGCATTCGGGCCGTGCTTGCGCATGAAATGCTTGTTCATCAGGTAATCGTCAATGCCCTGAAGCTGTGGGTTGATGCCGCGGGCAATCCACGCCATGCGCGCCACTTCCTCCATGACAACCGCATTATGAACGGCGTCGTGGGCATCTTTACCCCAGGAGAACGGACCGTGCTGATACACCACAATCCCCGGCGTATGCAGCGGTTCAGTTTCACCCAGCGTTTCAATAATCACCTTGCCGGTGTTGCGTTCGTACTCCCCTTCTACTTCAGCCTGCGATAATGCCCGCGTGCAGGGAATGTCGCCGAAGAAGTAGTCCGCATGCGTTGTTCCCAGCGCCGGAATCGCCAGCCCCGCCTGTGCCCAGGCGGTGGCGTGCGTGGAGTGGGTATGCACAACGCCACCCAGCGATGGATAACGCTGGTACAGCGCCAGATGGGTCGCCGTATCAGAAGAAGGACGCCATTTGCCCTCAACGACGTTTCCTTCGAGGTCGACCACCACCATATCGTCCGCTTTCATGGTTTCATACGCCACGCCGCTCGGCTTGATCACAACCAGACCTTGTTCTCGGTCGATGGCGCTCACGTTGCCCCAGGTGAACGTTACCAGGCCATAGCGCGGCAGATCCATATTGGCCTCAAAGACCTGCTGTTTCAGCTTAAGCATGTTCAGCCTCCAGTAACCCCGCGCGCGCCATACGCTCGCGCACCCAGTCCCGCGCTTTTGCCACTTCCGCAGCCGGATCGTCTGACGTTTCGCTCCACATCTCAATCAGATAAGGCCCGCAATACCCTGTCTGTTTGAGCGTCTCGAAGCACCGTTCGAAATCCACCACCCCGGTGCCGAACGGTACGTTTTTAAACACGCCAGGGCGGGTATCTTTGACGTGCACCGCCACGATATGCCCGATGCCCGCCCGCAGCTCCATCTGCACGTCGTTATCCCAGGCCGACAGATTGCCGATATCCGGATAAAGCTGGAACCAGGGGTTATTCAGATAGTGCGCATAGCCCAGCGCCTTGCTGATGGAGTTCATCAACGGGTAGTCCATGATCTCCATCGCCAGCGTGACCTGCGCGCGGCTTGCCATCTCAACGCTCTCTTTCAGGCCGTCACGGAAACGACGGCGCGTTTCGTCGTTGGCTTCCTGATAGTAGACGTCGTAACCCGCCAGCTGGATCACGCGGATGCCGACATCCTGCGCAAAACGAATGGCTTTGCGCATGATCTCCAGCCCTTCAGCGCGCACGGCATCGTCTTCACTGCCGAGCGGAAAACGGCGGTGGGCGCTCAGACACATGGACGGCACGCGCACGCCGGTTTCGGCAATGGCGCCCACCAGCGCCAGGCGCTGCTCGCGACTCCAGTCCAGGCGAGAAAGGCGCACATCCGTCTCATCCACGGACATTTCGACAAAATCGAAACCCAGCTGTTTTGCCAGCCGTAACCGCTCCAGCCAGCACTCCCCTGCAGGGAGTGCCTTTTCATAGATGCCAAGCGGGACCTGTTTTGACAACATACCCGCTCCTTAACCCCAAAGCTGAGCGATTGAGCGTTTGAACTGACGCGCCGCTTCCACCGGAGATGCCGCGTCGCGAATGCTGCGGCCAGCGATAAAGACGTGAATAGGGATACCCTGGAACAGCGGCAGATCTTCCAGCGCCAGGCCACCGGTGACGGTGACTTTGAAGCCCATATCCGCCAGACGCTTAATCGCGCTGATATCCGCTTCGCCCCACGCCACGCCTGCGGCTTGCGCATCGCGGCTGCGGTGATACACCACCTGCTGGATGCCCGCATCGCGCCACTCCTGCGCCTGCTCCCAGGTCCAGAAGCCGGTCAGTTCAATCTGCACGTCGCCGTTAAACTCTTTTGCCACGTCCAGCGCGCCTTTGGCGGTGTTGATATCCGCACAGCAGATCACGGTGACCCAGTCGGCGTTGGCTTCAAAGCACATGCGGGAAAGGATTTTGCCTGCGTCAGCAATCTTGGCATCCGCCAGCACGATTTTGTGCGGATAGAGCGCTTTCAGGTCACGAACGGCGCGCACGCCTTCGCCCACGCACAGAATGGTCCCCACTTCGATGATATCCACCTCTTCCGCAATCAGGCGGGTGGTTTCGTAAGCGTGAGACAGCGTCTGGTTATCCAGCGCAACTTGCAACATTGGTAATGACATGTTCAATTCCTCTTAAACGGCCGCCGCAGTGGCGTTATCAATTAAATCCAGCACTTCCTGCGCGGTGCGGCAGGCGCGTAAACGGTCAAAATTGGCTTCGTCATCAAACAGGTTGACGATCTGCATGATGCCCACCTCCTGGTGGGTGTTGGCATCAACGGCCGCCATGGTGATGAGAATGTCGACCGGGTCGTTATCTTCGTGGTTGAACACCAGCGGCGTTTTCAGCGTCACCAGCGCAAACCCGGTTTTCTTGACGCCCTCTTCCGGGCGGCCGTGCGGCATGGCCAGGCCCGGCGCAATCACGAAATAGGGGCCGTGCTGCGCCACGCCATCCAGAATGGCCTGGTAATAGCGCGGCTCGACAACGTCCGCTTTAACCAGCAGATCCACACTCAGCTTCACCGCTTCCTGCCAGGTGCTGGCGTCGGCCTGTAAAAGGATGGCGTTATTCTCTGCCAGCGAATCACGTAGTTTCATGTGGCGTCCTTACTTCACGTCTTGTGGGAAGTGCTCTTTGATCACTTCCAGCAGTTTTGGCCCGAAATCCGCAGGCGAGAGCATGTTGCGCACGCCTACCACATATTTGTTGCCCGACACGCTAATCTCACCGGCAATATGAGTTGAAGCGATGATGATGTCCGCGCCGTTCAGTTCACTTTTGTATTCACCCACTGCGCAGCTGTTCACCGTGTGGTCGATGTTTGACTGGGTCAAAAACTGGTCCACTTTCATCTTCATGATCATGGAGCTACCTTGCCCATTGCCACACACAGCCAGGATACGTACGGTCATAATCGAAACTCCTTAATGAGCAGACACTTCTGCTGTTTGTTTTTCCGCATCTTCTTCAGCTCGCAGCGAACGGCCAGCGAAGAACATATAAGCCAGAGCAATCAGGATGATGACGGCCATAAAGGCCAGACCGACGGAGGCAAAGCCCTGCATCATCGGTGGGGCCAGAATTGACCAGTCCGCCATGCCCATCCAGGCGCTCATACCGGTGAGCTTGACCGCCCACACGCAACCGAAGATTTCCACCATGCCCATCACCAGGCAGATCTTGAGCGCCGCGCGCCAGCCGCCGAAGTGGTTAGCAAACACACCAATGGTGGCGTTGGAGAAGAACATCGGGATAAAGCCAGGAATGATCAGGATTGAGGAGCCGCAGCCCACCAGGATGCCCACCGCAATCAGCTGGCCGATGGTGCCCCACATAAAGCCCCAGACGACGGCGTTTGGCGCAAAGCTATAGATAGCCGCACAGTCAATCGCCAGTACCGCACCAGGGATCAGGCGCTGAGAGATGCCGTTAAAGGCTTCCGACAGCTCGGCGACGAACATACGCACGCCCTGAGTGATGATGAAAATCGCTACCGCGAAGGAGAAACCGGTCTGCAGGATATAGACCGTCCAGTGGGTTTTACCCGCCATCGCCTGCACGACGTCAATGCCGAAAGAGAGCAGAATGGCGCCGAAAAAGAGGGTCATCACAATCGCGGTGGAGACGATGTTGTCGTGGAAGATATTCAACCAGCCAGGCAGTTTGAGGTCTTCGACACTCTCCTCTTTTTTGCCCAGGTACGGCGCAACTTTATAGGCAATCCAGGCGGCAAACTGCTGCTGGTGACCGATGGAGAAGCCACAGCCGTCGGTCACGATCTGCGTTGGCTTGTACATCATGTTGGAGGTGATACCCCAGTAGAGCGAGACCAGCACCGCGGTGCAGATAATCGTGGTCCACATTGGGTAACCGAAGATATAGAGAGAAACCGCGATCAGCCCCGCCTGCTGGAACATGATGTGCCCGGTGAGCATAATGGTGCGAATGCCGGTAATGCGGCGCAGGAGCACGTAAATGATGTTCAGCGCCAGCGCGAGCAGCACCGCATACCCCACCCAGCTATAGGCATCACCCATGCGATCGATGGTCGCCATCATTGAGGCGTACGTATCAGAGATAGCGCCGTTGATGCCATACACTTCCGACATTTTGGCGACGACCGGCTTAAACGTGCTGGTCAGAATGCCTGACCCCGCCTGCAACAGCATGAAACCGATAATGGTTTTGATGGTGCCTTTAATAATCACGCTGACGCTTTTGCGCAGCAGGATGTACCCCAGGCACGTCACGATACCCAGCAACAGCGGGGCGTTGGTCATTACCTGATTAAAGAAAACGGTAAAGACGTTGTAGAGGATCTCCATAACTCTCTCCAGAAATGAGAACACGAGGGGCAATCCCTGTGCGGTTGGTGCCATCACTCTATTAATCACAAATAATCACCACAAGATTGAATTTGATTATTTGTGACGCATCACGCAATTTATTTCCATGCTGTTAGTAATGATTTTCACTACCGCACCACAAAAATAAATTAATCCTTATAATTCATGAAATTAATGTTTAATGCAGGATAATCTAACAAGTAAAGAGTGGAGAGTCCGTGAAGTCGCGCAGATAAAATTCCGCATTTTGACCATTGCAAAGCACGTCAAATAGTGCCAGCATTAATCATAACGAATCACCATGTGATTACTTTTGATTAAACCAGGAGTCAAAACGATGAGTAAAGTGAAAACCATTACCCGTGAGTCATGGATTCTGAGCACCTTTCCGGAGTGGGGTAGCTGGCTGAACGAAGAGATCGAGCAGGAACAGGTTGCTCCTGGCACGTTTGCAATGTGGTGGCTGGGCTGCACCGGTATCTGGCTGAAATCTGAAGGCGGCGCCAATATCTGCGTCGATTTCTGGTGCGGCACCGGCAAACAGAGCCACGGTAACCCGCTGATGAAAAAAGGCCACCAGATGCAGCGTATGGCCGGCGTGGAAAAGCTCCAGCCGAACCTGCGCACCACGCCGTTTGTGCTTGATCCTTTTGCCATTCGCCAGATCGATGCCGTGCTTTCTACTCACGATCACAACGACCATATCGACGTGAACGTGGCGGCAGCGGTGATGCAAAACTGCGCGGACGACGTACCGTTTATCGGGCCGCAAACCTGCGTAGATCTCTGGATTGGCTGGGGCGTGCCTAAAGAGCGCTGCATCGTGATGAAGCCTGGCGACGTGGTGAAAATTAAAGACATTGAAATCCACGCGCTGGATGCCTTTGACCGTACCGCGCTGATTACCCTGCCAGCCGACCAGAAGGCTGCTGGGGTACTACCAGACGGCATGGACGAGCGTGCGGTGAATTACCTGTTCAAGACGCCGGGCGGCTCCCTGTATCACAGCGGTGATTCCCACTACTCTAACTATTACGCGAAGCACGGCAACGAACATCAGATTGACGTGGCGCTGGGCTCGTACGGGGAAAACCCGCGCGGTATTACGGACAAAATGACCAGCGCCGATATGCTGCGCATGGCGGAAGCGCTCAACACCAAAGTAGTGATCCCGTTCCACCACGATATCTGGTCAAACTTCCAGGCCGATCCGCAAGAGATCCGCGTGCTGTGGGAGATGAAAAAAGACCGCCTAAAGTACGGCTTCAAGCCCTTTATCTGGCAGGTAGGCGGCAAGTTCACCTGGCCGCTGGACAAAGACAATCTCGAGTATCACTACCCGCGCGGCTTCGATGATTGCTTCACCATTGAGCCAGATCTCCCGTTCAAATCCTTCCTCTGATTGTGAGGCCACATCGCCAGACCCTGTGTCTGGCGATTTCATATTTATTTTAGTAATTTCATGCTATTTCAAATATCATCTTTTAAAATCAATTCTTATCGGAATAGCTCATGACGGAAGCGCAACGGCATCAAATTTTACTGGAACTCCTGGCGCAAACAGGGTTTATCACCGTCGAGAAAGTGATCGAACGTTTAGGGATCTCCCCCGCCACCGCGCGGCGAGACATCAACAAGCTGGATGAGAGCGGCAAGCTGAAAAAAGTCCGCAACGGCGCAGAAGCCATCAGCCAGCAGCGTCCACGCTGGTCGCCGATGAATATTCATCAGGCGCAGAATCACGATGAAAAGGTAAGGATTGCCAGAGCGGCATCACAGCTGGTGAACCCCGGTGAGAGCGTCGTCATCAACTGCGGCTCCACGGCGTTTTTGTTGGGCCGTGAAATGTGCGGCAAGCCGGTGCAAATCATTACCAACTATTTGCCGCTGGCTAACTACCTGATCGATCAGGAACATGAAAGCGTGGTGATCATGGGCGGCCAGTACAACAAAAGCCAGTCCATCACGCTCAGCCCGCAGGACAGCGAAAACAGTCTCTACGCCGGGCACTGGATGTTTACCAGCGGCAAAGGCCTGACCGCTGACGGCCTGTATAAAACCGATATGCTGACCGCGATGGCGGAACAAAACATGCTCAACGTGGTGGGCAAGCTCGTTGTGCTGGTCGACAGCAGCAAAGTCGGTGAACGCGCAGGCATGCTGTTCAGCCGCGCAGAACAGATCGACATGGTGATCACCGGCAAAGGGGCGAACCCCGAGATCCTCCAGAAGCTGGAAGATCAGGGCGTCAAAGTCCTGCGCGTTTAAAGATGCTTGCGGAAAAACGCCACCGTGGCGTCCAGCGCCGCTGGCGTGATGCGGTGGCGGACGCCTGACTCCCACAAACAGGTCAGATTAGCGTCCAGTCCTTCATTCTTTAACGCCTGCTGCAGGCGGAAGGTTCCATCGGGCGGGACAACATCGTCCGCATCACCGTGCCATAGCAGCAGCGGGCGATCGGCCAGGCGCGGCAATGCCCGGGTCACTTCCCACTCTGCCAGCATCGGCGTAATTTCCGTTAAATCCTGAGGGGGGAAAAGCGTCTTCGCCAGCGAGGTAAAATAGCCCGAGCCCATCAGACAGGCGACAGATCGCACGTCAGGATGATGCGTCATAATCCCCAGCGCCGTCATGCCGCCCATCGACGCCCCGGCCACCGCCAGCCGATTATCGGCCACCAGCCCTGCCTCATAGAGCGCATCGCGCAACCCGGCAAACTCGGTCATGCTGCCGTGCAGAATGTGCCAGAACTGCCCCAGTCGCGCCCGCTCATTGCCCGTAAAGCGCGCGCCGTGGTCAGGCGCATCCGGCATTACCACGCGAAAACCCGCCTGAGCCAGCGCCACTGCAAAATAACTGTAAACCAGTTTCGATGAGGTAAACCCATGATAAAAAACCACAACAGGCAGCGATTTATCACGTTTCCCTGCCGGCACAGCGTGTAAAATTTCATGGTCGCCGAGATGGCGTATTTCAATTTCAATCATTGTCGACCCTGTACGAATGAATGATTCATAATGTTGAGAACTGGATTACGGTTTGACGCTATTTTCATTCGAAAATTACGCCCCAGATAACACTTCGGGAACATTCCCCCAAAACTAAATTCGCAGACAACTACACTATGGCTAACAGGAAACGAGATATGGTTATGCACAGGTTTGCTGCTTTATTGCTGGTGTTTCTGCTCAGCGGCTGTAGCGCACTGCAGGGTACACCGCAACCCGCTCCCCCGGTTGCCGATCATCCGCAGGAGATTCGTCGTAATCAGACGGAAGGATTACAGCGAATGGGCACCGTCTCCGCGCTCGTTCGCGGTTCGCCGGATGATGCAGAAGACGCAATAAAGGCACAAGCCGTCGCTGCCAAAGCAGATTATTACGTCATTATTATGATCGACGAAACCATCATAACGGGACAGTGGTATTCACAAGCCATTTTGTACCGGAAATAATGGTTTACCTTTGAACGACATTTACACTGCTTTGCGTCCATAGACATTTTCCTGTCCACAATAAACTCCATGCCAGCGACAAGGAATGGGAGTTTATTCGCGAAGGATTGCCCGGCGGATACCGGAAATATGTGAAATGGAGCTGACGATGAAACGAACTCTTGCTTTGACCTCTCTGTTGCTCTCTGCAGGCCTGGTGAGCACCACCGCGCAGTCAGCAGAATTCGCCAGTGCGGATTGCGTAACAGGTCTGAATGAAATAGGCCAGATCTCCGTCAATAACATTCCGGGGAGCCCGCAAGACGTTGAACGTATCGTGGCATTAAAGGCCGATGAACAGGGCGCGTCATGGTATCGCATCATCCAGATGCAGGAAGATAACCATATCGACCAGTGGCGGGTACAGGCCATTCTCTACGTATAAATCCTTCCTGATAAAAGCCACTTAATTTTAGTGGCTTTTCGTTTTTGCAAATTTTTTATCTAATTTAAAACTACTCTAAAACAATAGAATAACATTTTGTTACATTAATTCAGTAAACGTAATCTCCGCTCTGCCGTTGAAGAACCATACCTTTTCAATGATGAGCAATTTATGATCAATGTTTTCCGCCGTGCGGGCCTTGGAACAAAGCTGTCGCTGCTGACGGGCGTCAGTGTCGCCACACTGTTTCTGCTTTTCACTTTCCTGCTCAGCCAAAAAGCCAGCCAGCAGCTTGAAGCCCTCGCGGTCGAAGATCTGCATAATCAGTCCACCGGTATGGTCGACATGGTGCAGATGTTTAATACCAGCCTGAGCGAAGAAGTCGAAAGCTACACCAGACTGTTTACGACATTTCTGCCTCAGCCGTTTAGCGTCGATACTCAGCAGACCCGGACCATAAACGGGCTCGCCGTTCCCCTGCTGAAAGGGGGCGACGCTGAACTCCATGAAAATACAACGTTTTCTGATGATTTTCTGAGCCGTACGGGAGCGATCTCAACGCTGTTTGTTCGCAGCGGTAACGACTTCATTCGCGTTGCCACCTCCCTGCGCAAAGAGAACGGCGATCGCGCTATGGGGACGGTTCTGGACACGAGCAGCCCGGCGTTTGCCTCCGTCTCGAAAGGCGAGGTATACCGCGGCCTGGCGCTCCTGTTTGGCAAGCGCTACATAACCCAGTACCAGCCCGTGAAGAACAGTGAAGGTCAGGTTATCGGGATCATCTTCGTTGGGGTGGATATCACTCACTCCTGGAATGTCATGCGCGAGAAAATCCTCAACCGCCGCCTGGGCGAGAGCGGGCACTTCTTCGTGCTGGACCGCAGCAACGGCAAAACGCGCGGTCAGTATCTGTTCCACGCCAGCGAAGAGGGAAAACTGCCGAAGTGGGATAGCGCCACCCAACAGCAGCTGTTGAGCGATTCCTCAGGCTCGCTGGAACGCGTAAGCGACGACGGTCGCACGCTGAAAATGGCCTATACGCCGCTGCCCGGCTGGAACTGGACCATCGTCGGTGAAGTGGATAAATCAGTCCTGCTCTCAAGCGTTAACGCCATGCGCGACCGTTTCCTGCTGGCCGGCGTAGCGTTGTCCGTCCTCTTCGCGGGCCTGTTTGTGGTGCTTATTCGCCGGATGCTGACCCGTCCGCTGCGTAACGTGATTGACCTTGCCCGCCAGTATGCCGCGGGCGATTTACGCTCCAGCCTGCCCGTGACCCGCCAGGATGAGGTTGGCCAGCTGGTTGAAGCCATTAACGGTATCGGTGATGGGCTACAAAAAATTGTCCTGCAGGTCCGCGAGGCCGCGGGCGAGATCCATCTGGGCACCAATGCGCTGGCCTCCGATACCGGAGACATCTCCGAGCAGATCAACAAGCAGGCCAGCAGCGTTGAAGAGACCTCCGCCAGCATGGAGCAACTGGCCGCGACCGTGCAGCAAAATGCCGCCAACATGGAGCAAACGCAGCAGCTGGTAGGTGAAACCTCGCGCGCGGTTCATCAGGGTGGTGAAACGGTGACCCATGCGGTTGCCACCATGGACGACATTCGCGAAGCGTCAAAACGTATCGAAGACATCACCCGCGTGATCGAGTCCATCGCGTTCCAGACTAATATTCTGGCGCTGAATGCGGCGGTAGAAGCGGCACGCGCAGGCGAGCATGGAAAAGGTTTTGCTGTGGTCGCGCAGGAAGTTCGCGCCCTGGCAGGTCGAAGCGCCAACGCGGTGAAGGAGATTGAACATCTGATTGGCGATACCCTGCGAAAAGTGGGCGAAGGCCATGCGCTGTCTGAACAGACGCGTCTGGCGATGGATTCCATCATCGTTCATATCGACAACATCAGCCAGCTGGTCACGGAGATTAACCACGCGTCACGCGAGCAGTCCGCGGGGATCGGCCAGGTCAATCTTGCCATGACCCACATTGGCGAAGCGTCGCATATCAATGCCGATCGCATCTCACGCAGCGAGCAAACCGCACGCACGCTGCGCGAGAAAGGGTCACACCTTACCCAACTGGTCAGCCTGTTCCAGCTTAAACGCTAGCCAACCCTGCCCGTGGCGCGCAGCAGCAGATCGCTTTGCACCTGCTCATTCATGAGCGTACCGCCACGGGTATCCAGCATCATGCGGCACCACGCCTGCGCCACGGGCGGCGATGCGTGCCGCAGCATCTGGCTGCCGGCCCCCAGCAAAAAGAGCTGCTGAGCTATCTCCCTCCCCTGCGCCTCCTGCGGTTTACGCAGCTTTTGCTGAAGCTGCCGCCAGCTGCGGTCAAAGTGTCTGTCCTGCCCTTTGACCTGGGCAAACTCGTCGGCAAGCAGGTCGTGGATACCTGACTGCTTCGCCAGCACCCGCAGCACGTCCAGGCACATGATATTGCCCGATCCTTCCCAGATGCTGTTCACCGGCATCTCGCGATACAGGCGTGGAAGTTCACTCTCCTCGCAGTACCCGCCCCCGCCGAGTGCCTCCATCGCCTCCGCCACGAACGGAATACCCGCTTTGCACACGCTGAATTTTGCGGCTGGGGTAAAAAGCCGCGCCCAGGCGGCCTCCTGCGGGTCGGTGCGGTTATCCCACGCCCGGGCCAGACGGAACAGCAGCGCCGTGTGTCCCTCCAGCACCAGCGCCATACGGCTTAGCACTTCACGCATTAGCGGCTGATCGATAAGGTTTTTGCCGAAGGTCTGACGCTGATGGGCGTGGTACAGCGCCACGGAAAGCGCCCGGCGCATTAGCCCGTGGCTGCCCAGCGCGCAGTCGAAGCGCGTCAGCCCGCCCATCTTCAGGATTTGCCGCACGCCTTCTCCCTCTTCACCCAGCAGCCAGCCGGAGGCATCGAGGAACTCCGCCTCGCTGCTGGCGTTCGAGCGGTTGCCGAGCTTGTCTTTCAGACGTTCCAGCCGTACGGCGTTGCGCTGTCCGTCGGGTAAGAAACGCGGGACAAAGAAGCAGGACAAACCGCCTTTCGCCTGCGCCAGCACCAGATGCGCATCGCTCTGTGGCACGGAGAAAAACCATTTGTGGCCCACCAGCCGGTAGCTGCCGTCGCTGCATTTTTCCGCTCTGGTGGTGTTGCTGAGCACGTCCGAGCCGCCCTGCTTTTCCGTCATTCCCATGCCGATCAGCAGGCCGCGCTTTTGCCCACCCGGCGCGAGATGGGGATCGTAACGGTCGCTCATCAGCGGCGTTAACCATTCATGAAACGGTTTGGGCAGCGACTGCTGCAACAGCGGCGTGGCGGCGAAGGTCATGGTCACCGGGCATAACGTCCCCGCTTCTACCTGAGCATGGAGCACGAAGCGCGCGGCCCTGGCGACGAAAGAACCTTTTCGTGCCTCTTCCTCCCATGCCAGATTATGTACCCGGTTAGCGCAGAGCCCCTGCATCAGCAGGTGCCATGCCGGATGAAAGCGGACGTCATCCAGCCGCTCTCCCGTGGGGTCGTAGCGTAATAGCTCCGGCGGATTCACGTTCGCCAGCCTGCCCAGCTCCAGCGACTCCGCCGTACCTAACTGTTGTCCAATGCTGGCAAGAAGATCCATATCCCACTCGGCACCCTCGCGCACAACCGCGTCGCGCAGGGCGCAGTCAGAGAGGAAAAGGTTGCTGTTAGAGAGTGGGGCTGGTTGATTAAAAACGGTATGGGTCTGCCAGTGCATGCTGTCTCCCTCCTTCAGTGGCAATGAAGGTAAGTATGGACAGACCGTATGAACGCTGCATGGGTGTGAGGTCACACGATGGCGATCCCGCTGATATCATTCGTGAAATAGCTCACAGAACATAAGAATAAACTATTTCATTACTCCGCTTATGTTGAATAATTTATTCTTAACCCGTCTTTGTGAGGATCGTTATGCAACAGGATGCGCACAAGCGAGCATTAATTGCAGGCTCCATTGGTAACTTTATCGAGTGGTATGAGTTTGCGGTCTACGGTTTTCTGGCGACCGTGATTGCGAAGAACTTCTTCCAGCTTGAGGGAGAGGCGGGACTGACCAGTCTGATCCTCACCTGGGCCTCGTTTGCCATTGCCTTCTTCTTCCGTCCGCTGGGTGCGGTGGTATTTGGCCGCATTGGTGACAGGATAGGCCGAAAACCGACGCTGATTATTGTGCTGGTGCTAATGACGCTCGCCACCACGGCCATCGGCATCGTGCCCGTCTACGCCAGCATCGGCATTGCTGCACCGCTGATCGTTACGCTGCTGCGCATCCTGCAGGGCCTGTTCGCGGGCGGCGAGTACGGCGGTGCGGTCTCACTGATGACGGAGTTCGCCCCGCGCGGCAAGCGCGGTCTGTACGGCGCGTGGCAGTCCTTTACCGTGGCGCTCGGGCTGCTAGCAGGCGCAGGTATTGTCGCGCTGCTCTCTGTCCTCCTCACGCCTGAAGCCCTGCACGACTGGGGCTGGCGCATTCCTTTCTTCCTTGCCCTGCCGATGGGCGCGGTCGCGCTATGGCTGCGGGTGAGCATGGAAGAGACGCCGAGCTTTGTGCAGCAGAAGGAAAAAGCGGTCATTGCTCAGGCCAGTACTTCCGCCACGCTCAAAACCATCCTGATGGGCATTGGCCGCGTGATGGTCTGGTCCGCGGCGGGGTATACCTACCTCGTGATCATGCCGACCTATCTGCAGTCTGCGCTGCACACCGGGTTTAATCAGGCGCTGCTGATAGCGGTGATTTCTAACATTGGGTTTGCGCTCACCATCATTCCGTCGGGAATGCTGAGCGACAGGATCGGGCGGCGAACGGTGATGATTATCGCCACCGTGCTCCTGCTGATCCTCGCCCTGCCGCTGCTGAAAATTTTGCAGGCGGAATCCAGTACGCTGCCGGTGAAAGCGATAGTGGTATTGATTGCGGGCGGTCTGGTGGGGATGCTGGCAGGGCCGGGGCCGGCGATGCTGTCTGAGATGTTCCCGACGCGCGTGCGCTATACGGGACTGGGGCTGGCCTATTCGTTATCGAACGCGATTTTTTCGGGCTGTGCGGGGTTAATCATTACCGGGCTGATTAAGCAGACGGGTAACCTGGACATTCCGGCCTATTACGTGATGGCAACGGCGGTGGTGAGTATTTTCGCGCTGATGACGCTCAGGAAGGATGACCATTTACGGTCGTTAGAGGAGTGAGATTGTCACCGTCTGGTGCCCTCACCCCGGCCCTCTCCCACGGGGAGAGGGAGAAAACACTAAAGGCCGTCCTTTGGACGGCCTTGCTGTTTATTCTCCGCGCTGGCGCACCGCTTCAAACAGGCAGATACCCGTTGCAACGGAAACGTTCAGAGACGACACGCTGCCCGCCATCGGGATACTGATCAGCTCGTCGCAGTGCTCGCGCGTCAGACGACGCATGCCTTCACCTTCCGCCCCCATCACCAGCGCAAGACGGCCGGTCATTTTGCTCTGATACAGAGTATGATCCGCTTCGCCCGCGGTACCGACGATCCAGATATTCTCTTCCTGCAGCAGACGCATGGTGCGCGCCAGGTTGGTCACGCGGATCAGCGGAACGTTTTCCGCCGCGCCGCAGGCCACTTTCTTGGCCGTCGCGTTCAGTTGCGCGGAGCGATCTTTCGGTACGATCACCGCGTGCACGCCCGCCGCATCCGCGCTGCGCAGGCACGCGCCGAGGTTGTGCGGATCGGTTACGCCATCCAGAATCAGGAAGAACGGGTTTTCCAGCGCGGCAATCAGATCCGGCAGGTCGTTTTCCTGATACTGACGGCCCGGCTTCACGCGGGCAATGATCCCCTGGTGCACCGCGCCTTCGCTTTTCTCATCCAGGAACTGGCGGTTCGCCAGCTGGATCACCACGCCCTGCGCTTCCAGCGCGTGGATCAGCGGCATCAGACGTTTGTCTTCACGCCCTTTCTGAATAAACACTTCCTGAAAACGCTCCGGTGCGCGCTCGAGAAGGGCCTGCACCGCGTGGATGCCGTAAATCATTTCACTCATTGATGGTTCTCGTAATAAGTATTTCCCCTCTCCCGGTTGGGGAGAGGGTCAGGGTGAGGGGAGAATTATTCCGCCTGCTTTTTCTTGGCTGCGCGCTTCGCTTTTGTCGCGGCAGCGATTTTCTGCGTCTTCGCGGAAGGCTTTTTCGCTGAGCGAGCCTCTTTCTTCGCCGCCTTTGGCTTCTGTTTCTTCTCGCCGCGGAACGCGCTGTCCGGCTCGAAGTTTACCTTTTTGCCCGCCTGGCGACGTTTACCGCTCGCTTTGCCGTTTCCGCCTTTTTTCGCCCTTTCACGCTCGGTTTTACCGACGTTACGCGGCGCGCGCTCGCTGGAGATCAGGCTGAAGTCGATTTTACGGTCGTCCATATTCACTGCTTCGACCTTCACTTCCACGCGATCGCCCAGACGGTAGGTCTGGCCGCCTGATTCGCCGATCAGACGCTGACCGACCTGGTCGAAGCGGTAGTAGTCATTATCCAGGCTGGAGACGTGCACCAGACCGTCGATAAACAGCTCATCCAGACGCACGAAGAAACCAAAGCCGGTCACGCTGGCAATCACGCCCTTAAAGACGTTGCCCACCTGATCCAGCATAAAGTCACACTTCAGCCAGTCCGCCACGTCGCGCGTCGCTTCATCCGCACGGCGCTCGGTCATGGAACAGTGCTGACCCAGTTGCAGCACTTCGTCCATGGAGTAGTGATAGCCGCCGGTTTCGGTGGTGTTGCCTTTATGGCCCTGCTCGTGCGCCAGCAGATACTTGATCGCGCGGTGCAGTGACAGATCCGGATAGCGACGGATCGGCGAGGTAAAGTGCGCGTAAGACTGCAGCGCCAGGCCGAAGTGCCCCCGGTTTTCCGGATCGTAAATCGCCTGCTTCATGGAGCGCAGCAGCATCGTCTGCAGCATTTCTGCGTCAGGACGGTCGCTAATGGATTCCAGCAGTTCGGCGTAATCGCGCGGCTCAGGCTTGTTACCGCCAGGCAGCTCCAGGCCGAGCTCAGCCAGCACGGAGCGGAACGACGTAATGGCTTCCGTGGTCGGCTTATCGTGAATACGGAACAGCGCAGGCTCTTTGGCTTTCTCAACGAAGCGTGCCGCCGAGATATTCGCCAGAATCATACACTCTTCGATCAGCTTGTGCGCATCGTTACGCTGGGTCTGTTCGATACGCTCAATGCGGCGCTCGGCGTTGAAGATAAACTTCGCTTCTTCGCTCTCAAAGGAGATCCCGCCGCGCTCTTCGCGCGCCTGCTCCAGCGTTTTGTAGAGGTTATGCAGCTCTTCAATGTGTTTAACCAGCGGCGCGTACTGCTCGCGAAGGTCCTGGTCGCCCTGCAGCATATGCCAGACCTTGGTATAGGTCAGACGCGCGTGCGAGCTCATTACCGCTTCGTAGAATTTGTAGCCCGTTAAGCGCCCTTTGGTGGAGATAGTCATCTCACATACCATACAGAGACGGTCAACCTGCGGGTTCAGGGAGCACAGGCCGTTGGAGAGCACTTCCGGCAGCATCGGTACAACCTGAGACGGGAAGTAGACCGAGGTACCGCGGCTGCGCGCTTCGTTATCCAGCGGCGTGTGCGGACGAACGTAGTAGCTTACGTCAGCGATAGCAACCCACAGACGCCAGCCGCCGCCACGTTTTTTCTCGCAGTAGACCGCGTCATCGAAGTCGCGAGCGTCTTCACCGTCGATCGTGACCAGCGGCAGACTGCGGAGATCCACACGGCCCGCTTTGGACTCTTCCGGTACTTCTTCGCGCAGGTTTTCGATCTGCTCTTCGACCGCTTTCGGCCAGACGTACGGAATTTCATGGGTACGCAGCGCCATATCGACGGCCATGCCGGTGCCCATGTTATCGCCCAGCACTTCGACGATTTTACCGACCGCTTTGGTGCGACGGGTCGGACGCTGGGTGAGTTCAACCACCACCACAAAGCCCATACGCGCGCCCATCACCTCTTCAGGTGGGATCAGAATATCGAAGCTCAGACGGCTGTCGTCCGGCACCACGAAGCCTACGCCCGCATCGGTAAAGTAGCGGCCCACAATCTGGCTGGTTTTTGGCACCAGCACGCGAACCACGCGCGCTTCGCGGCGGCCTTTACGGTCTGCACCCAGCGGCTGCGCCAGGATCTGGTCGCCGTGAATGCACATTTTCATCTGTTCGGATGAGAGGTAAAGGTCGTCCTTACGGCCTTCCACGCGCAGGAAGCCAAAGCCATCGCGGTGACCAATGACGGTCCCTTTCAGCAGATCGAGGCGTTCCGGCAGCGCGTAGCACTGGCGGCGGGTAAATACCAGTTGCCCGTCACGCTCCATCGCGCGCAGGCGGCGGCGAAGGGCTTCAATTTGCTCTTCACCTTCAATATTTAATTCAACGGCAAGTTCTTCACGATTGGCGGGTTTTTCGCGTTTTGTTAAGTGTTCAATGATGAACTCGCGGCTGGGGATAGGATTCGCGTATTTTTCGGCTTCGCGTTCCTGGAAAGGATCTTGTGACATGTCGGTTCCTCCGTTGTCAGCTCCGGTGGAAATTTTCTTCATTCCACCAGCAATAATTTATAAAGCGGTTGATTCTCTTCAACCAAATCGGCCAGCGTGTAGTTATCCAGTTCCTTGAGAAAACTTTGCACGGCCTTAGAAAGCGCCTGTTTCAGGCGGCAAGCGGGCGTAATGTGGCAGAACGCGCTGCTGCAGTTCACCAGAGACAAGGGCTCCAGCTCGCGTACCACATCCCCGATACGAATACTCTGTGCCGGTTTACCAAGACGGATCCCTCCATTCTTCCCGCGGACGGCAGCAACGTATCCGGCACGGCTAAGTTGATTGATTATTTTGACCATATGATTACGGGATACACCGTATACCTCTGTGACTTCAGAGATACTGGTCATCTTCCCTTCGGGTAACGACGCCATGTAAATCAGCGCGCGTAAGCCGTAATCGGTGAAACTTGTTAACTGCACATCAACCTCAGGAAAAAGGGAAAACGCGGTCAAACCGCAGAGATATTCATTAATGATGATAAACCAGCCAGATAGTTAGCGGCTAATTTATTTGACAGACGGGGCGAAAAAGCGGAGATCCAGGAGCGGTCGCCGGTTGGCGCTACGCTTATCCGGCCTACGGGTCTCCCCGCAGGCCAGCAGTCACGAAGATTATGCGTCGAACGGGTCGCGCAGGATCATCGTTTCAGTACGATCCGGGCCGGTAGAAATAATATCGATCGGCACTTCGGTCAGTTCTTCAATGCGCTTGATGTAATCCAGCGCCGCCTGCGGCAGGCCGCTACGCTCTTTCACACCGAAAGTGGTCTCAGACCAGCCCGGCATGGTTTCGTAGATTGGCTCAATGCCTTCCCAGTCGTCAGCAGCCAGCGGAGTGGTGGTCACTTCGCGGCCATCCGGCATACGGTAGCCTACGCAGATTTTCACTTCTTTCAGGCCGTCCAGCACGTCCAGCTTGGTCAGGCAGAAGCCAGACAGGGAGTTGATCTGCACTGCGCGACGCACGGCAACCGCATCCAGCCAGCCGGTACGACGACGACGACCGGTGGTCGCGCCAAACTCGTTACCCTGCTTGCACAGGAACTCGCCGGTTTCATCAAACAGTTCGGTCGGGAATGGACCCGCACCTACGCGAGTAGAGTACGCTTTGATGATGCCCAGAACGTAATCCACATAACGTGGACCCAGGCCAGAGCCAGTCGCCACGCCACCCGCGGTGGTGTTAGAAGAAGTAACGTACGGATAGGTACCGTGGTCGATGTCCAGCAGCGTACCCTGCGCACCTTCGAACATGACGAAATCGCCACGCTTGCGCGCCTGGTCCAGCAGATCGGATACATCAACAACCATACCGGTCAGAATGTCTGCAATCGCCATGACGTCATCCAGCACTTTCTGGTAGTCAACAGCGTCAGCTTTGTAGAAGTTCACCAGCTGGAAGTTGTGATATTCCATCACTTCTTTCAGTTTTTCAGCGAAGGTCGCTTTGTCGAAGAGGTCACCGACGCGCAGACCGCGACGTGCAACTTTATCTTCGTAAGCCGGGCCGATACCACGACCGGTGGTGCCGATCGCTTTCGCGCCACGCGCTTTTTCACGCGCCACGTCCAGCGCCACGTGATAGTCCAGGATCAGCGGGCAGGCTTCGGAGAGCAGCAGACGCTCACGAACAGGGATACCACGGTCTTCCAGACCTTTCATCTCTTTCATCAGCGCAGCAGGAGACAGCACAACGCCGTTACCGATGATGCTGGTGACGTTTTCGCGAAGAATGCCTGATGGAATAAGATGGAGGACGGTTTTTTCACCGTTGATTACGAGAGTATGGCCTGCGTTGTGACCGCCCTGGTAGCGCACAACATATTTAGCCCGTTCAGTCAGAAGATCGACAATCTTCCCTTTACCTTCGTCACCCCATTGGGTGCCCAGTACGACGACGTTGTTACCCATTTTTTTCAAAATCACCGTTTGCTTAAAAATGGATTCTACCATCGCTTTTTCAGATATACAGCACTTTTTGACCTTAAAATACGCCAATTGCGGCTAGTTTTTGATCAGCCAATCGTTTTCCTCAACATGTAGTAGATAACGATACCGGCAACCACAAGACCACCGCCGAAACGACGCAAAATATTATCCGGCAGCTGGCTCATGGTCGCGATCATACGACGCCACGCGCGCGGATAGAGCATCGGGCCGAGACCTTCCAGCACCAGAACCAGGGCCAGCGCGAGCCAGATCGTTGAATTCATTTTTCATCCTTATAAAAGAAAACCACCGCTCCGTTGGGAGCGGTGGTTTGAATACTCAAACGAGCCTGAGTTTATCGCGTTGCGTTGGTCGGCGTCTTCATATAACGGAAGAAATCGCTGTCCGGGCTGAGCACCATCACATCCTGGTTGCTCTTAAAGCTATTCTCGTAAGCGCGCAGGCTACGGATAAAGGCGTAGAAGTCTGGATCCTGGCTGAATGCATCGGCAAACAGCTTCGCCGCTTCCGCATCGCCTTCACCGCGCAGGATACGGCCCTGACGTTCAGATTCCGCCAGCGTCTTGGTCACTTCATAGTCCGCTGCCGCACGCAGTTTTTCAGCCTCTTCCTGACCCTGTGAACGATGACGACGGGCAACCGCTTCACGCTCGGCGCGCATACGGTTGTAGATCGCCTCGGACACTTCCGCTGGCAGGTTGATCTGCTTGATACGCACGTCAACCACTTCGATACCCAGCGCCGCCATACTGTTCGGGTTGATCACCGGCACTTTACCGTTGGTTTCAGCCTGAACGCGTTCGGCCGCTTTAGCAATCGCGTCATCCGCTGCTGGCGTTGCCACTTCGTCTTCGGTGCCCGCTGTACCGGAGTTCAGCGCATCGCGCACTTCCAGGGTCAGACGACCGCGGGAGTCGGTCACGATGTCTTTCACATCAAGACGACCAATCTCGGAGCGCAGACGGTCAGAGAACTTACGTTTCAGCAGCACTTCTGCCTGAGAAACGTCACCGCCGCCCGTTGCCAGGAAGTAGCGGCTGAAATCGCTGATGCGCCATTTGATGTAGGAATCAACGATCAGGTCTTTCTTCTCTTTGGTCACGAATCGGTCGGCCTGGTTATCCATGGTCTGGATACGCGCATCGAGCGTTTTCACAGACTGAATGAACGGCACCTTGAAGTGCAGGCCCGGCTCGTAAATCACCGGACGTTTGTCGCCATCACGCACGACGCTGCTGAACTGGAACTTGATCCCACGCTCGCCCTCTTTCACCACAAAGATCGAGGTATACAGCACGACCAGTACGATGACGATGATCGCAATAACTGACTTACGCATCCTTATTCCCCCTGACGCTGGTAGTCGTTACGCTGCGCGTTAGCACGGCGTTGGTCCATAATGTCACCATCGTTCGAAGAAGGCGTTGTGTTCGCGCTGGAGCTGCCTGATGAGGCTGGCGGCAGACGCAGCAGGTTGTTCGCTCCGCTGGTGTCTTTCGCTGCCGGTGCAGAACCGCCTTTCAGCATCTGATCCAGCGGCAGAACCATCAGGTTTCCGCCTTTGCTGTCGTTAACCAGCACTTTGCGGGTGTGGCTCAGCACTTTTTCCATAGTCTCGATATACAGACGCTCACGGGTAATTTCCGGGGCGGCTTTGTATTCCGGCAGGATGCGCGCAAAGCGAGCCACTTCACCCTGAGCTTCCAGGATGGTCTGGGTCTTATACGCACGCGCCTCTTCCAGAATACGCTGCGCCTGACCGTTAGCACGCGGCTGAACTTCGTTGGTGTACGCTTCTGCTTCGCGGATGTACTGCTGTTCGTTTTCACGGGCAGCAATCGCATCGTCAAACGCGGCCTTCACCTCTTCCGGCGGACGTGCAGCCTGGAAGTTGACGTCCAGCAGGGTGATACCCATGTTGTACGGACGAATCGTCTCTTCCAGCTCGCGCTGGGTATCGCTACGAATAACGGTACGACCTTCGGTCAGGATGCGGTCCATGGTGTATTTGCCGATCACACCACGCAGGGCACTGTCGGTCGCCTGACGCAGGCTGTCATCGGCGCTGGTCACGCTAAACAGATAACGCTCAGGATCCGTCACGCGGTACTGCACGTTCATCTCGACGCGCACCACGTTCTCGTCCGAGGTCAGCATCACGCCAGAAGCGGCCAGTTCACGGACGGATTCCACGTTTACCGCAGTCACGTCGTCAATGAAGGTCGGCTTCCAGTTCAGGCCCGGCTCAACCAGATGGCTGAACTTACCGAAACGGGTGACCACGCCGCGTTCTGCTTCTTTAATGGTGTAGAACCCGCTGGCTGCCCAGACGATCACCAGCCCGGCAGCAACGATGCCCACCAGGCGGCCACCTAATTGCGGGCGCGGTCCCTGGCTGGAACTGCCACCCGAGCCAGAACCTTTTCCTCCGCCAAGGCCACCAAGCTTTTTGCTCAGCTTGCGGAAGATATCATCCAGATCCGGCGGCCCCTGCTCGCGACCACCTTTGTTGCCATTTCCCCCAGAGTTGCCGCCTTGATTATTGCTGCTTCCCCACGGGTCGCGGTCTTGTCCGTTATTACCGGGCTGATTCCACGCCATGTATATGCTCCATATTTGTTATGCAAGGGCGAATTTTTCAGGCTTCCCCTTTCTGATCAGACGATATAGTCCGCCAGCGCAGGTTCTTGTTTACAGAGGCGACGCCAGTCAACGATCGGCATACGCACCTGCATCCCCACGCTGCCGTCATCCTCCATCCACTCTTTTTCTATCGCCTGAAGCTGATAAAACCGGCTGCGCAGCCTGCCTTCCTGTGGCGGCAGTCGCAGCGTGTGCTGAGCTACCTCACCGGAAAGACGTTCTGTCAAAGCCTGGAAAAGCAGTGGCACACCGATTCCGGCCTGAGCAGAAAGCCAGACCCGAATCGGTTTGTTCTCTTCATCACGGTCGATACGCGGTTCGAAATCCTCCAGCATATCGATCTTATTCATCACCAACAGGGTGGGAATTTCGTGGGCGTCAATTTCTTCCAGCACCACGTTCACCGCGTCGATGTTCTCCTGCACGCGTACGTCAGCCGCATCAATCACGTGCAGCAGCAGGGTCGCCTGACGCGTCTCCTGCAACGTCGCCTTAAACGCCGCCACCAGATCGTGCGGCAGATGGCGGATAAACCCTACGGTATCCGCCAGCACTGTTTCACCCACGTCTGCAACGTCAATGCGGCGCAGCGTCGGGTCCAGGGTCGCAAACAGCTGGTCTGCGGCATACACCTGGGCCTCGGTTATCTGGTTAAACAGGGTGGATTTACCGGCGTTGGTATAGCCCACCAGCGACACCGTGGGGATGTCGGCTTTGGTTCGCGCCCGACGCCCCTGTTCACGCTGTTTCTCGACACGTTCCAGACGTGAGAGGATCTGGGTAATACGGCCACGCAGCAAACGGCGGTCGGTTTCGAGCTGGGTTTCACCCGGACCGCGCAAACCAATCCCGCCTTTTTGTCTTTCAAGGTGGGTCCAGCCACGCACCAGACGCGTCGCCAGATGGCGCAACTGCGCCAGCTCAACCTGCAGTTTCCCCTCGTGGGTACGGGCACGCTGAGCAAAAATGTCTAAAATCAATCCCGTGCGATCGATAACACGGCATTCGCAGAGAGCTTCCAGGTTGCGCTCCTGGGCTGGAGACAGCGCATGATCAAACAACACGACTGACGCGCCGGTCGCTTTTACGGCATCCGCAATTTCTACTGCTTTACCTTCACCAACAAAATACTTTGGGTGCGGCGCTTTACGGCTACCGGTAATCACCTGCATTGCTTCGACACCGGCGGAAGAGACCAGAGATTCAAACTCCTGGAGGTCTTCCATATCTTTGTCTTGCGAAAAATAGATGTGTACCAGCACCGCCTGCTCACCGGCATCATAACGGTCAAACAAGCGTAAACCTCTCTAAAAAGATCAGCGGGGAACGCAGGATCCCTGGCTCCCCGTGTGGATAACAGCTAAAACCTTATTCGGTCTCGTCGCTGTCCTGCGCAGGAGCAGAAGAACCCTGCGCGTTGCTGCCATGATGGTAGTTACTGCCTGTGCCGCCGCCAGCGTTATTGCTGTGATGAGAGACCGGACGGGACGGAACAACAGTAGAGATAGCGTGCTTGTAGACCATCTGGCTGACCGTGTTTTTCAACAGGATCACGAACTGATCGAAAGACTCAATCTGACCTTGCAGCTTAATACCATTCACCAAATAAATAGAAACTGGAACACGTTCCCGACGCAATGCGTTCAGGAACGGATCTTGTAAAGATTGCCCCTTAGCCATTCTATCTTTTCCTTATATGCTTGTTTTGTACTTAGAACCTTGCGATTCTGAAAAATTGCGCACGATACGTCTCAATTGTACACATTCAGTGGGCGATATCACCAACAACCTCAATCACATCGTTTAACGCCTGTTGCGGTTTTTCACTGTCTAACCAGTGAACCCCCTCCCAACCGCGCAACCAGGTGATCTGGCGCTTCGCTAACTGTCTCGTGGCGCAAACACCTCGATAAACCATTTCATCGTATGAAATCTCACCTTCAAGATACGACCACATCTGGCGGTATCCCACACAACGAACGGAAGGCATATCCGTATGCAAATCTCCACGGGCAAATAGCGCCCGCACTTCTGCTTCAAAATCTGAAGCCAACATCTGATGAAAACGCTGCTCAATTCGTTGATGGAGCAGTTCACGGCTCGCCGGGGCGATGGCGAACTGATGCACCTGATACGGCAGAGCGTCTCCTGACGTTTGCGTCAGTTCCGTTAAAGTTTTACCCGAAATGAAAAAAACTTCCAGTGCCCGGGAAAGCCTTTGCGGATCGTTTGGATGGATTCGCGCCGCCGCAACCGGGTCAATCTCTGCCAGTTGCTTATGCAATGCGTCCCACCCCTGCTCTGCCGCCTGCTGCTCAATCTTTGCTCTGATTTCAGGATCTGCAGAAGGTAAGGGTGACAAACCTTCGAGCAGCGCCTTGAAGTAGAGCATGGTTCCGCCAACCAACAGCGGTATACGCCCCGCCGCCGTTATCTCGGCCATCTCAGCTAAGGCATCCCGGCGGAAATCCGCTGCGGAGTAAGCCTCTGCCGGGTCGAGAATATCCAGCAAACGGTGCGGTGCCGCACGCAGTTCGTCTGCGCCGGGCTTCGCCGTGCCGATGTCCATCCCTCGATAGATGAGGGCGGAATCAACGCTAATCAACTCTACAGGCAAAACTTTACGTAACTCAATGGCTAACGCTGTTTTGCCAGAGGCCGTTGGGCCCATTAAAAAAATTGCCTTTGGCAGGCTCGCCTTGCTTACGTCAGTCATGTTTCAGGGCGGTCATCGCCGTTTTTAAATCAACAGGTTGTAATAACCCACCCGGCGGCGCTTTCACCAGCTGTGGGCAGAGGCGTTCCACCTCCGCCAGCACGGTAATCGCCTGCGCCATACTCCACGGTGAATGTTCGCTGGCCAGATGGCGGGCGATCCACTGCGCGGTGTTGGCAGCCTCCAACGATGTTTGCTGCGCCAGGTAGCCTATCAGTTCAGGAATCAAGTTTTGTAAATTTTGTTGGCGTAAGGGTAAAGGCACTGCGCGAATTGTCACATGTTGTGGTTCGAGCACAATTTCAATGCCCATTTGCGCCAGCTGGGCCTCTGCACGCTGCAATACCCTTGTTTCTTCAGCGGATATTTTCAGGCGAACCGGGATCAATAACGGCTGCGCACAGGCCGCATGTTCCCCCGGCGTCAGTTGCGCCTGCTTGAGCCAGCGTTCGGCAACCGGCAGCGCCAGAAGCAGCAGTTTGCCGTCGCGCTCAAGCAAGGCCATATCTGGTGCGATTATCGTCAGCACCCGGCCAAAACTCTGGCTATGGCCTTCAAGGGAAGGTGTCGCCACCGAAACGTGCTCTTTGCGCTCGACTGCGGGCGTTTCCAGCAGTTTACGGTACAGCGCCCCCTGCTGCTTCTGATAGCCGGGCTGAGCGTTAGGGTAGTTCACGCCCGTCGGACGCGGCGCGACTCCTGCAGAGGAGAAACGCGGGGCGTCTGGTTCACGCGCGACGGCAGGCTCCGCAAAATGGTTGCGGCCCGCAGCAACACGGTTTTCCGGAATGGGGCGCGGTGCGGAGTCTTCTTTTTCCAGTGGCAGCGTGGGTTCAAGCTGCTGTTGCAGCACGCTCAGCACGCCCTGGTAGATAAAATCATGCACCAGACGCGACTGATGGAACCGTACTTCATGCTTGGCAGGATGGACGTTGACATCCACCTGATGCGGGTCGATCTCCAGATAAAGCACAAAGGCCGGTTGCTGATCGGCCCCGAGCTTGTCTTCGCAGGCCTGGCGAATGGCGTGGTTAATGAGGCGGTCGCGCATCATGCGGCCGTTCACGTAGCAATACTGAATTTCAGAATACGCCGCGCTACTGGCGTTCGGATCGGCCACCCAGCCGCGTAAAGCCAGATCGCCGTGCTGCCACTCGATAGCCAACGCCTGCTCCAGGAACGGCGTCCCGCAGATAGCACCTAACCGTCGCTCTTTCTGACCACCTTCAGCCACCGCGCGGTACTGGCGCATCACCTTGCCGTTATGGCTGAGGTTGATGGTGACGTCGAAACGGGCGAGCGCAATTCGGCGGATGATCTCGTCGATATGGCCGAACTCGGTTTTTTCGGTACGCATAAACTTGCGGCGGGCGGGAGTATTGTAGAACAGGTCCAGAACTTCCAGCGTAGTACCGACAGGGTGCGCCGCGGGTTTGACCGTGACGTCCATATCTCGCCCTTCAGCGTAGGCCTGCCAGGCTTCCTGCTGTTCAGCGGTGCGGGAGGTCAGCGTTAAACGAGAAACCGAGCTGATACTGGCCAGCGCTTCTCCGCGAAAACCGAGGCTGATAATCGCTTCCAGGTCATCCAGAGAGGCAATTTTACTGGTGGCATGACGCGCCAGCGCCAGCGCCAGCTCCTCTTTTTTGATGCCGCAGCCGTTGTCGCGAATGCGGATAAGCTTTGCGCCGCCGCGCTCGATATCAATATCAATACGGGTGGCGCCCGCATCGAGGCTATTTTCAACCAGCTCCTTCACCACCGACGCAGGGCGTTCCACCACCTCACCGGCGGCGATTTGGTTCGCGAGCTGCGGCGGCAGAACCTGAATCGGCATGAAATCTCCTTAATTTGTGGCGGTCAACCCACCCGGCTGCGCGGCGCTGGCCGTCTGGGCTGCTCCGCCCTGCGGCGCGGACTGCAAAGGATGCGCCTCAAAATATTTACGTAAACCGTTATAAATCGCTTCGGCAATTTGCTGCTGATAGCTGTCGCTGCCCAGCAGGCGCTCTTCACTGTTATTGCTGATAAAGCCCGTCTCTACCAGAATTGACGGAATATCCGGCGAGCGCAGAACGCCCAGGCTCGCATGTTCAGGGCGGCGCTTATGCAATGCCCCGATGCCCTGCAACTGGTTCAATACGTTAGTGGCGACATCATACCCAACGCGCTGAGAATGACCGAACTGTAAATCCAGCACCGCCTGGCTGAGGTATGGGTCAGACTGGCTGTTTGCCAGCACATCACCCGCGCCGCCTAACAGTTCAGACTGTTTCTCATGCTCTTCCAGCCAGTTGGCCATTTCGCTGTTTGCCCGGCGGTTCGACAGGACCCATACCGAGGCGCCCGTCGCGTTACGGTTCGGTGCGGCATCCGCGTGAATGGAGACCAGGAAATTGGCGTTTTGCTTACGCGCCACGTCTGAGCGGCCCATCACAGAGATAAAATAGTCGCCGTCGCGGGTTAGTACGCCTTTAAACATCGGATCATCGTTTAACAGCGTCCGCAGCTTGCGGGCCACCGCAATAGTGACATTTTTCTCTCGCGTGCCGCCCGGGCCAATCGCTCCAGGATCCTGTCCACCGTGCCCGGCATCAATGGCGATAATCACTTTGTCACCGCTGACCGTACGCCGTGCGCTGACCGCCGGACGCGTTACCGTGTTACTGCTGGTTGCCGCGGTGATGCGATCGTTCTGCGATTTAAACGGATTACGCGCAGGTTCCGATGGACGAGGCGTATACACCGGCTCTTCCACGCGTTTCGCGACAACCGGTGGCGGCGGAGGCGGCGGAACGTCGGCATTGATGGTGAAGACCACCGTATAGTTCGCCCCGTTTTGCTGCTTCACCGCCCTCGTTTTGCCCTTTTCGGTCAGATCGACCACCAGGCGCAGCGACTGGCTGTCCTGAGGGGTACCCGAGCGGATACTTTTCACCAGGTTGTTACCGCTGAACCGCAGCGGTAGCCCCTGGATCACGCCTGTCTGTTTGATATCCAGCGCCACGCTGTGGCTGTCTGGCTGTGAAAACGCGTATTCAGGGTCGCCCATAAAGCTGAACGTAATCCGCGCCTGGCTTTCGCCGTTTGACACCTGAATATCCGAAAGGCTTGCCGCCCCGGCCTGCGCGCACAGCAGCACCGTCGCAGCCAACACCCAACCTTTAACGCGACTAATCATCCCGTCATCCCTACTCTTAACCGGCGAGACGCGCCAGTAAGGAACACCCTGATGAGGAAACCGCACTGATGCGAGCCTCACGCCCTTGAGCCTGGTAATCTAAGTGAATTTCGACATCCGGGTCAGGCAGCACACCCGCACCTTGTTGCGGCCACTCCACCAGGCAGATGGCGTCGTAGGCAAAATAATCACGGATCCCCATAAATTCCAGCTCCTCAGGATCCGCAAGGCGGTATAAATCAAAGTGGTACACCATAAGATTGTCGAGGGTGTACGGCTCGACCAGCGTGTAGGTAGGGCTTTTCACGTTCCCGTTATGCCCTAACGCCTGCAAAAAACCCCGGCTGAAGGTGGTTTTACCCGCACCTAAATCGCCATACAGATAAATGACGGTTGCCCCCTGACAGGCCTGCGCCACGCGCTTGCCGAGATCTAAAGTGGCTTGTTCATCAGGTAAAGGAATCGCTCGATTAGTCATTTTCTACGTCAATCACATCCGGGTTAACAACACGCCGCAGCGTGCAAAAGAGATCGGTGGCCAGCATACCGCGTGTCCCCTCCCGCGCAGCAAGCCTGTCAGCTGCCGCGCCGTGGGCCACGCAGCCCGCACAGGCTGCATCATAAAGGGGAAGTTTCTGTCCAAGCAATGCGCCGATGATGCCTGAAAGCACATCGCCCATACCGCCGCTCGCCATGCCCGCATTTCCGGCATCAATAATGCCCTGCGTCTCGTCACTGGCGACAACGGTGCCTGCCCCTTTCAAAACGGCAACACCTCCGTAACGTTTTACCAGACGCTGAGCAGAAAGTAAGCGGTCGCTTTCAATTTCTGCCACGCTGCAGTTAAGCAGGCGCGCGGCTTCGCCGGGGTGTGGCGTCAGAATGCGATTGTGACGCTTATCCGGATTTATTGCCAGAAGGTTAAGCGCGTCGGCATCCCACAGCATCGGTTTACGAAAATTCTCGACCTTTTGCAGGGCCTGTTTACCCCATGTCTGTTGCCCAAGCCCGGGACCAATAACCACCACATCCGCCCATTCGAGGCTTTCTTCCAGCGTCTGGGGCGTAAGCTCATGGACCATCAGTTCCGGTCGGGCTGTGATGATTGGCGCAATATTTTCAATGCGAGTGAGTACTCGCACTAACCCGGCACCGCTGCGAAGTGCCGCCTCACCGGTCATGCGAACCGCTCCTGCCGTACCGCGATCGCCACCAATAATCACCAGCCTGCCGTTGTCGCCCTTGTGAGACGTTGGGCGGCGCGGCGGAAGCCACTCTTTTAGCTGCGAGGAATCAAAGCGCGACAGGAGCGTTTCCTGTCCAACGAGCCAGCTCTCCAGCCCCAGCGCGTTATGGTGCAATACGCCGACCACATCCCGCGCTTTTCCGGTTAACAAGCCCGGCTTCAGGGCGATAAAGGTCACGGTGTGCGCAGCCTGAATAACGGCGCCAGGCGTCGCGCCGGTCTGTGCGATGAGGCCCGACGGAATATCCAGCGCGACGACCGGCGCAGAGTACCCGTTAGCGTGTTCAATAAGCGCGGCAATGTTTTCGCGAGGCGCGCTGCGTAGCCCGGTCCCCAGCAGACCATCAACAATCAGATCAACATCTTCCGGCCAGACGATATCAGGAGCATGAATCACGCCGCCTGCGTTCAGCCATGCCTCCTGCGCCGCGCAGGCCTCTTCCGGCAGGGGCTTATCACTCTCCAGCGCCAGCAGGGTAACGCGGAGACCGGCTGCAACGGCAAGACGCGCAACGACGTAACCGTCGCCGCCGTTATTGCCGTGCCCGCACAAAATCAGCCAGTGAGTGGACTGCGGGTACGCGCTGCAGGCAACGTTAAACGCCGCCTCTCCCGCGCGCTGCATCAGTTCATAAAGGGTAATGCCGAGACTGTCTGCGGCCTCTTTTTCGGCGCGCCGGAGGTCGTCCGCATGCCAGATGGAATGTGGTATACTTGCGGGGTTTTTCTTCACCGTATGGTCCGTCATGTCACAGCCCCTCGATCTCAATGAATTAGCGCAAAAAATAAAACAGTGGGGTGCTGAGCTTGGCTTCCAGAAGGTAGGCATTACCGATACCGACCTCTCTGCCAGCGAGCCAAAACTGCAGGCCTGGCTGGACAAACAATACCACGGCGAAATGGAGTGGATGGCGCGTCACGGCATGATGCGCGCCCGTCCACATGAACTTTTACCGGGTACACTACGCGTCATCAGCGTGCGCATGAACTACCTGCCTGCCAATGCGGCCTTTGCGCGCACGCTAAAAAATCCCTCCCTGGGTTACGTCAGCCGGTACGCTCTGGGACGTGATTACCATAAGCTTCTGCGTAACCGCTTAAAAAAACTCGGGGAAACCATTCAGCAGCACTGTGATTCGCTGAATTTTAGACCCTTTGTCGATTCCGCGCCTGTTCTTGAGCGCCCGATCGCCGAAAAAGCCGGACTTGGCTGGACAGGTAAGCACTCACTTATCCTGAGCCGCGACGCCGGATCGTTCTTCTTCCTCGGTGAGCTGCTGATAGATTTACCCCTGCCGGTAGATGGCCCGGTGGAGGAAGGCTGTGGCCGCTGCGTGGCCTGCATGACCATCTGCCCGACGGGCGCCATCGTTGAGCCTTACACCGTTGATGCCCGCCGCTGCATCTCCTATCTCACGATAGAGCTTGAAGGGGCGATCCCGGAAGAGTTCCGACCGCTTATCGGCAACCGCATCTACGGCTGCGACGACTGCCAGCTGATTTGCCCGTGGAACCGCTATTCACAGCTGACGGACGAAGAGGACTTCAGCCCGCGTAAAGCGCTGCATGCGCCACAGCTTATTGAGCTGTTCGCCTGGACCGAAGCCTGGTTCCTGAAGGTGACGGAAGGTTCCGCTATTCGCCGTATCGGCCACCTGCGCTGGCTGCGAAACGTGGCCGTCGCGCTGGGCAATGCCCCGTGGGATGAAGCGAATATTCAGGCGCTCGAAAGCCGTAGAGGTGAGCACCCACTTCTTGATGAACACATAGAATGGGCGATTGCGCAGCAAATCGAGAAGCGAAATGCCTGCGTGGTCGAGGTGCAGCTTCCTAAGAAACAGCGGCTGGTTAGGGTGATTGAAAAAGGGCTTACGCGGGATGCGTGATATATTCACAGCCTGTGAATAAAAATAAAAACTCAAGCGCCATCTGGACTTGAGAAGAGGTCAAGTGATCTCAATAACATTTTGAAATGAAATTTTATCCAATTAATACAGTGGTTTGGGAAGATATTATTCACCCTGCTAACTTTCTGTACGGTTTGGGTAAAGCGCGAATTCTGTGGATAACTCTGTTTACAAGAGTATTTCAGATGCAATAGAAAACGTCCCCAGCGCGTCTTTTCGCTGTGGATATTTTAGAGATGAAGAAGAATTTGGAGCGGGAAACGAGACTCGAACTCGCGACCCCGACCTTGGCAAGGTCGTGCTCTACCAACTGAGCTATTCCCG